>JAQGKB010000158.1 GCA_028290345.1 Hyphomicrobiales bacterium
GTATGACGCTGCGGAAGAACAGGGTCCGCGTCGCCCCCATCGCAAAAGTGAGGGCATAGGTCGGGCCGAAGGCCATCTGGATGCCGAAGACCGGCGCGAGGAATGCGATGACATCGGCAGTGATCGCCCACTTGGGCCCAAGCACCAAATAAACGAAGGGTTGCGCCACAAGCGCCAGTCCCACGCCCAGGGGCAAACCGATGGCGAATAAGGAAGACTGCGCCTTTTGAAACGCTGCGCGAAGCCGCTCCGGATCACCGGTGATCTTGGCGAAGCTGGGGAACAGCACCCGCTCGAGCGGCACGGTCGCGGACTGGGTCGCCATCGCGGAAACGTTGCTGCCGACATTGTACGCGCCAAAGCTCGCCACCCCGAGCATGCCGCCGGCCAGAAAATTCTCGAACCGGCCGCCGATGATGACGATTGGCTGCGCCAGCGTCATCCAGACCGAGAATTCCATGATGCTGCGCCACGAAGCGAGGGTGAAGCGCGGGCGGTATGGCGCCACCCAATGCGCCGAGATCACATTGGCGACCGAGGCGGCGGCTACACCTGCAACGATGGCCCAGTAGCTGTGGGTCAGAAGGGCAACGGCAACCGACACCACCAGTTGCGCCGTGTAGTTCACGGCTTCCGTTCTCACCACCACGCCGAAGTTCAGGTTCCTTGCGAAGGTCACGTAGTAGGGACTGGATAGGCCGCTCAGCAGCGGGCGGGTCGCAAGGCCGGCGCTGATCGCGATCAACCGCTGATCCCCGTAGATCGCCGCCATCGCAAAGCCGCCCGCAACCATGAGCGCCGCCAGCAGCACGCCGCGGACTACCCCCAGGGTGAACGCGGTATCGAAGTCGTCCGCCTTGGGATCCTTGTGATGGATCAGCGCGTTGGCGAGCGACAGGTCGGTGACCGCCATCAGCATGGTGAGCAGCGTAGTGCTCAGCGCCACCAGCCCGAAATCCTTCGGCAGCAGGATGCGCGCCAGGATGATGGTCATCAGCAGATTAACCAGACGGCCATAGTAAACGCCGGAGACCAACCACATGGCACCGCGAACGGCACGTCCAGCAATCGAACCCGAGGTCTTGTCGTCGTGGTGTGTCAATTCTGGACCTTCCCTTTGGATTGCCTTGCCGGCAGCAAGCGCTTGGCGACGCCCCGCGATTTGCGCGAGACGGCGCGAATTGCCCAGCGGTGCGCCATGGCGGCCCGCCGGCCGTCCTTGAGCGCGTACGAGACCAGCGCCCCAAAATTTTTCGCCGCGACGATCGAGTCCAGTTCCCGGTCGGCCATCAGCCGTCGCAGCGCATCGCCGCGGGCGGTGAGCAGCGCAAGCAGCAGCGCATCGGCGGCGATTTCCGGGCGGTGCTTGAGCTGCGCCAGTTGCAGGATCTGGCCCTCGTAGTCGACGGTAGTTCGGCTCAGCCCGGAATCGCGGGTCGAATAAAGGTAGCCCGGCTCGCGGACGAGCAGGAAACGCCCGCCCCGCAGCACGATTTCGAGGTAGAGCAGGAAATCCTCGCCGTGCCGGGAATCGAGCGGATAGGCGAGAGCCTGCTCGGCCATGAACGCCCGGCGGTAGACCGGCTTCAGCAGCCCGAAATCGGCCTCGGAAGTATAGGGTCGGGCGCCGCGCAGGAAGCCGTAGCGATCGATGAACTCGGGCTCGGATTTGAGTTTCAGGCCCGGGGCGCCAACGGTCCCGCGCTTGACGTCGAAATAGCGGAAGTTGTCGGCGACGAGATCGCCGCCGGCCGTCCTGCCGGCGGCGACAAGGCGGGCCAGCCGTCCCGGTTCATAGGCGTCATCGGCATCAAGCACCGCCACCCATTCGCCGCTGGCGGCGCTGAGGCCGGCGTTACGCGCCGCCGACGGGCCGCCATTCTCGGCAAGGCGCAGCAATTTCAGGCGGGAATCGTCCTTGCACAAAGCCTCGACTACGGCGCAGGTGTCGTCGGTCGAGGCATCGTCGATGACCAGCACCTCGAGCGTCACGCCGGTCTGTGCCAGGGCCGAGCCAATGGCCCGGCTGACAAAGCCAGAGCAGTTGTAAGCGGCAATGATGACGGTAACGTCCGCAACCGGCGCGCTCATGAGCGGAGCCTTTCCAGGCGGGTCCGCAACGCGGCGCCCTGCAGGGTGGCCGAGTAATTGCGTTCGATGATCGATCGTCCGGCCAGCCCCATGCGCACGATCAGTCCGGGCGTATCGATGAGCCGTTCGAACGCGTCGGTGAGTGCCGGGGTGTCCCGCTCGGCCACCAGCACGCCGGAGATGCCGTCCGCAACCAGCTCCGGAATGCCGCTATGCCTGGTGCTGACGACGGGCAGCCCCATCGCCATAGCCTCCATGATCGAAACCGGAATGCCCTCCATATCGCCATCGGCGGCAGTGACGCTGGGGAGGACGAACACGTTGGCCCGGTTGAGCAGATCACGGACTTTCTCATGCGGCAGCCCACCGTGCACGGTGGCTTGTGCCGAAAGCCCGAGTTCATCGACGAGATCGTGCATCTCCTCAAGCTCCGGACCGTTGCCGATCAGATCGAGGTGCGTGGCCAGATCCGGGCGACGCGCCACAAGGCCCGCAAAGGCTTCGAGCGTATAGCGATGGCCCTTCTTCTCGGTCATGCGCCCGACGGTGATGAAGCGGATCGGTTTGCCCTGCGCCACCGGCCGCGGCCTATAGTCGAAATCCTCGCAATCGATGCCGAGGCGGAGGGTCTCCACCTTGGCGGAGGGTGCGCCCATTTCGATCAGCCGCAATCGCCAAAGGTCGCTGATCGGCAGCAGCAGGTCGATCTTTTCAAAAAGCTGCCGATAGGTTTCGGACGATTTACCATCGAGATATTGGGTGACATCGTAGCCGTGAAAAACCGTGGTGGCCCTGGTTTTGACGAGGCCAAGGGCTTTCAGATGGGCCACGATGCGGCCGGCCGGGCCGAAATGGGAATGGATCACGTCTGCGTCGGCTGCGTGGCGCCGGAAACCGTCGGCAACCGCCAGAGCCAGCCAACGCGGCAGCGGCGCATCGCGCCAGTTCACCGTCAGCAGGCGCCAGACGCCCTGCCCTTTGCCCGCCCCCAGCAGCGAAAGCGCGCTCGACGCAGCGATGCGCATTCGCTCCAGCTTGCCGGGCTTGGCCATCCGCGCATCGACATAGTGGACGCGCCTGCCGAAACCGTAGGACTCGGGGAGGCCCGACATGTCGTCGCGCGGCGCCTGCAGGGAGACGACGTTGATGTCTGCGCCAAGAGCCTGTAAGTGTCGCATCTCGTTGAAGACGAAGGTTTGCGTCAGCTCGGGGAACGACAGTAAGAAATAGGTGACGCGCAGCGCCCTCTCCGCCGTTAATGCCTGCAATTTCGGGATCTGCATCTCTGAGGACACGCTCTCCGGCACGGGCACCTGAAATTCCCCCATGGCCGCCTACACCTTTGCGCCGACGTGCGCGGGCGCGGTGCCGCCGGTGCCCGCGCGGTTCATTGCGAACTGCCGGAGGATTCCCTGCCGCACTGCCTGCTTCCAGAGCGTCTGGAAGCGGCCCGGAGCGATCGGCTTGTTTCCCGGCAGCGCCGTCATCGGCAGCATTGCCAGCCATAATAGCGCCGTCGACGCCGGCATTCCGGCAAGCTTGAACTTGCGGTCGAAGAATTCGGGGTGAACGGCGACCATTCCCATACCGAAACGCTCGGCCCGGCGCAGGACCCACGCCTCGTCCATGGAATTGGCCCGCACGGTGTGCCGGAGTTTTGGGGCTCGCGAATGGAACGCCTTGCCGCCCTGCCGCTCCAGCCGGAGCGCAAAGGCGGTATCCTGGCCCATTGGATATTGCGTGATCGCCGCATTCGGTCCGAGATTGTCGTGCACCGCATAGTCGGTGCCGATGATGGACCGCCGGAACGCCGAGCTTGGACCGAAGATCAGCCCCGCGGGGACAAGCCCCTCCGCCACGTTGCCATTGAGCGCATAGAGAATGTTCAGGTACTCGGCCGGCAATTGCAGCAGCCAAGGTTCGGGCGGCCGCTCCCATGCAGGTTCGATCAGGCCGCCAAAAATGTCGTAGTCCGGCTGTTCGTCGGCGAGCTTCAGGAACTGCTCGATCCAGTCCGGCTCGGGGATCACGTCGTCGTCGGTGAGGATGACGAGGTCGCCTGCGAGCTGGCGGAAGCCGAGCGCTAGCGCGTTTTCCTTGCCCTGCCGGGGCTCGAAGTGCACCTCGAGCGGCAGGCGGTCGGTGTAGGATTGCAGGATTGCCAGCGTGTCGTCCTTGCTGTTGTTGTCGACAGCGACGACCTTCCAGCGGGAGTGCGGCAGGGTGGATTTGCACAGCGCATCCAACATCTGCGGCAGGGTCTTTGCACCGTTATACGTGGAAAACAGCACGGTAACTTCGGGATCGCTCATGGTTTCAACGATCCTGCACGCTCGCATATCCGGTCATTCGATAACCTCCTCTGCTGCTTGCGATGGCTCGACGGGGGCAAGGCGCCCGTATCGGGAAATGATCTCGATGTTGCTGCGGATGATCCGCGCAGGATTTCCGGCGACCAGTGATCGCGGCGGAATGCTCTTGGTGACTACCGACCCGGCGCCGATGACGCATTCATCACCGATCTCGATGCCCGGCAGGATGATGCTGCGCGCGCCGATGAAGCAGCGGCGGCCGATGCGGGTATGGACGTGCAGCCCCCGGGTCAGGTCATGGGTGAGAATGGCGGCTTCGAACGCGACATAGGTCTCGGCGCCGATGTGGACGCCCTTGGGAAAGGTCTTGTCGAAGCGCACATCGAGCGAAAAGTTCGCCGTCGGATCGATGTCCATGCCCCAGAAGCGGGTATAATAATACCACTTGGCGCGGACGATCGCCTTGCGGATCAACCCGAATTTGTTCAGTCCCCACATTTGGCCAATCCCGCGTTCATTTGCTGGCACCTCATTTGCTGGCACCTGGGGCGCAATACCGGGCGATGACCGAGTCGTAGTAGTCCTCGAGCAGTCGCGCCTGCGTCCTGATATCGAAGTGGTTTGTCACCATCTTGGCGGCGTTGCGCGAATAGCTCAGCCATTGCGCATCGTCCGTGAGCAGGGCCGCGATCGCGGCGGCCATGGCTTTTGTGTCGCGCTCCGGCACTGCATTGCCGGTTTCGCCGTCGATCATGGCTTCCGCCACACCGCCGGACCGAAATGCCACCACAGGGGTCCCTACCGCCTGGGCCTCCAGATTGGCCAAGCCAAACGCTTCGGCGTGACCGTTCTCGAGCGTGACGCTGCCGTGCACATAGATCCGGGAGGTCGCCAGGAGCTCGGCAATCGCCGGTTGAGAAAGCTTATCGATAACACGCACCCGAGCTACCCGCTTTTGTGCATACCTCTCTACCTCCTCACGCAGGGGACCCTGCCCCACCATGATGTATTCGAAGGCAATTCCCGCTTGCTGCACTTCGGCCAGCGCATCAATGATGAAACGATGCCCCTTGTACTCGACGAATCGGGCGACCGAGACGATGCGCCCAGGCTGGCGCTCGACCGGCGAGGTGCGGAACTGATCGGTATCGATGCCGATATAGTGGCGAAACACCCGGTCGTCGGGGAAACCCAGCGCCTTGAGCTTTTCGGCGATGAAATCGGAAACCGCGATGTTCCAGCTATTCCAGCCGGCCATCTGCTTGCGACCCTTGGCGAAGAACCGGGCCTGATTGAAGCCGCCGGCCGCCCGCGCCGGGCCGCCATAGGTGGCATCGAAGCCGTGGAAGGTGGTGACAAGGGGCTTGCCCGCCGCAGCCACCAGGGGCGCGATGACATAGCCGTTCTTGCCGAAATGGGCGTGCACGAGACTGGCGCCTCGCAACGAGGGAAAGACTGCCGGCACGGGCAGGCGCACGAGCTTGGCCGCGAGTTCGCCGCCCCGCATGGCATAGGAACTGGAGATATCGTGCACGGGGAAATCGCCGATACCGCGGCTCGGCGAATCGACCAGCGCTCCAGCGAGCACCTCCGGGGCGTAGCGCACCAGCGCCTTAGCCTGCTGGGCAATGAAAGCCTGCGACGCCGGCAGGTACCGGTCGACGTAGTAGAGGATGCGCTTGTCGCCCGCGAGACCGGCCGAATTGCTCAAAATGTCCCCCCAACCGAGCGAATTGAATCTGCGCCTTGCGCCACGGGGGACGCCGACGCCGCAGCCTACAAACCAATTTCGACACAAAAAAGACTGTCGGCCTCAGATGCACCAATCGAGCATGAACATGTTAGTTAACGTTTTAGGCTTTGTGTCTTTGCAGACGCACCCACAAGATCAGCCGCTACATTCCGATAGACTTTGTCGATCCCGTCGCAAGTGCTTTTATTGACTGAGATTTCCAGAGTGCAGAACACGCATGGTACTTTCGTGATCGAAGTGAATCTTGATCTTCTACCAAAAAGACATTATCGATCTTGTTAGTAGCGTCAGGTAAGTTCCTGCTTTACGCCGCACGTTCCGGTGAAGGCCTTGGATCGCATTTCGGGCTGTGGTCTGAATGGTTCGGCGGAAGGCACTACTGGCAAGTCAATCTTGCTGCCGAGGACATGCAGCAAGATCCTGTCGACGAGCCGATACTGGTCCTGCGGTAATTTTGGAAAGCGCGCAGCACTCGCAACCGATTTTCTTGCTGCCCAAGGCCAGCACGCTCCTGCGCGATACTTTTTCTGCCTAATTTTCGCCATATCGTTGACTTTCGATCGGTCGGTTTTGGCACCGTAGTCAGACGCGCAGCTATCGACAGTATAACTAAAGCAATTCTGGATAGCCTGTTGAATTATAGCGACATCCCTTGTCATGGAATTGCTCATGCAGTTCACGCATGACTGACATTCCTGCCGATTTTGACTTTCGCCTTGTTAGCGATAAATTTCTCGCATTGGCTGCCAGATGTCGAACGAACTTTTCGTCGTGGTTACCAAAGGGACTATCATGCGTGCCAACCGTAGGGACGTCATCTTGGGGATGGTCGCATCGGCAGGCGCGCTGGCGTTTCCCGGCCTCGCGAGCGCCGCGGGGGACGTACCCACGCTGCGAACCATTGCCGACGGCAAGGGCCTGGGGTTCGGCTCGGCCATCGATCCCGAACTGCTCAACAAGCCCGACTACGTCAAGTTGATCCTCGAGCAGTGCAATACGATCGTGCCGCGTAACACGTTGAAGTGGAACGCCACCGAGCGCAATCCAGGCAGCTTCAAATTCGACGTCGCGGACCAGGTGGTGGACTTTGCCCAGCAGAACCGCCTCGCCATGCGGGGGACGGCGCTGGTCTGGTACAATTCGCCAAACTGGGTGAAGCGCCTCAACACACCCAAGGACGTCACCGACGCCATCAACCGGCACATTGGCACGCTGATGACCCGGTATGCCGGCAAGATCGCCTCCTGGGACGTCGTCAACGAGGCTTTTGAATACGATAGCCCGGAACTGCGCAAATCATCGTTCTTCGACCAGCTCG
>JAQGKB010000212.1 GCA_028290345.1 Hyphomicrobiales bacterium
GTCTCCCCTACCCCGCAAGCGCCCCCTGCGCCGCGGCGCCGCGCTCGATCAGCAGCCGATTGTACGCATTGAGATATGCCCGCGCCGAAGCCACCAGTGTATCGGGTTCCGCTGCCTGCCCGGAGACGATGCGGCCGTTGAGTTCGAGCCGCACATGCACGCTCGCCTGCGCGTCGGTGCCGCCGGTTACGCCGTCGACCGCGTAGAGCACGAGGTGCGGCTGCGAACCTACGGCCTCCTTGATGGCGTTGAAGATCGCATCGACTGAACCAGTGCCATCGAAGCGCACCGATACCGGCTCGCCATCGACCGACAGCGTCAGATCGCAGCGGTGCACGCCGCCGGTCTTGGAGATCACCTCCATGTTGACCAGCTTGATGCGGTCGCCGGCCGAGCCGACTTCGTCGTCGACCAAAGCTATGATATCGGCGTCATAAACGTGCTTCTTGCGGTCCGCGAGATCCTTGAAGCGCACGAACGCCTCCTGGAAGGCGTTGTCGCCCAGTTCGTACCCAAGTTCGCGCAGCTTGTCCTTGAACGCGGCGCGGCCCGAATGCTTGCCCATCACCAAAACAGTGGCTTTGATGCCCACGCTCGCGGGCGTCATGATCTCATAGGTTTCGGCATTCTTCAGCATGCCGTCCTGATGGATGCCGCTTTCATGCGCAAAAGCGTTCTTGCCGACGATCGCCTTGTTGTATTGCACCGGAAAATTCGCCGCCGCCGACACGATCTTGCTAACTCGCGCCAGTTCGGTGGTCTCGATGTTGGTGTAATACGGCATCGCGTCGGCACGGGTGCGAAGCGCCATGACGATTTCTTCCAACGCCGCATTACCGGCACGTTCGCCAAGGCCGTTGATGGTACACTCGACCTGTCGCGCTCCCGCCCTGACCCCGGCCAACGAATTGGCGACAGCGAGTCCGAGATCGTTGTGGCAGTGGGTGGAGAAGATCACCTTGTCGGCGCCCGGCACCTTTTCGATCAGCGTCTTGAACAGCGAAAAGTGCTCCTCCGGCACGGCATAGCCCACCGTATCCGGAACGTTGATGGTGGTCGCACCGGCCTTGATGGCGGCCTCGACGCAGCGCATCAAATATTCGACCGGCGTGCGGGTCGCGTCCATCGCCGACCATTCCACGTCGTCGATCAGGTTGCGCGCCTGCGTCACCGTCTTGGTGATAATCTCCAGTACCTCGTCCTGGCTCTTGCGCATCTGGTGCGCCAAGTGGATCGGCGAAGTGGAAACGAAGGTGTGGATGCGGCCGCGCTTGGCGTGCCGGATGGCCTCGGCGGCGCGATCGATATCGGCCGGGATGGCGCGAGCAAGCCCGGCGATTACCGCGCGCTTCGAGCGTTTCGCCACTTCCGATACCGCTTCGAAATCGCCATTGCTGGCGATGGGGAAGCCGGCTTCGATGATGTCGACGCCCATATCGTCAAGGATTTCGGCGACCTGCAGCTTTTCTTCGAGCGTCATGGTTGCGCCGGGCGATTGCTCGCCATCGCGCAGGGTGGTGTCGAAAATATAGACGCGGTCTTTGTTGGTGGTCGCTTCGGACGTCATTTCAATTCTTCCTATCAAACGGCGCGGTGGCCAAAAGCCAATCCGGCCAAACTGCTGTTCGGCTGAACGTCGCTACCCCTGACCACCCGCTCGCTTGCCGAGCTGTCGGTACTCAGGGGCTGATAAGAAGGAGAAGAAGCGCCGCCGGCAGCAGCAGCAAGCTGAGCAATACCATCAGACGGACATGATCCGCCTGCTGCTGGGCTGCGATGGCAATGGCGCGCTTGCGCTGCATGAGTCTACCGTGCCGAAATGGTTTGCCCGCGAAGAATGCGCGAATTCGCGCGCTTGCGCAAGCCTCTGTGCTCTAGCCGCATTGCGAGGCGGCTATGCTTCAGCCGAAGGCTAGCACCGCGCAAAGCACGATTGCGAGCATCAGCACTATGTTGGCCAAGCCGAGTCGTGGCAGCATTGCAGCAGCGCTGCGATCGCCACCCTGGACCCGCTTCCCCAGGATGCCGGAGTAAATCACCGAGGCCAGCAGCAGAAGCACCAACACCATCTTGATGTTAAACCAGACGGAGAATCCGGCCGTACCGCCATACTTCAGCCAGATGAGCAGCGGGCCGGTGATGATCAGGATGGCCAGGGCGGCGCGGCTGACCGTCCCCAATCCCTTGGCGATTGTCATCAGCGTCGGGCGCGTTTCGGCCGTCGCCCCGGCCATCTGCCGTCCAACGACCGGCATGCCGAAAACCGCCGAGCCGGCCATCGCCAGCGCCACCAAATGCAACCAAAACAGAAGACCGATCACGATATCCATTTAAATCCCCCTGAGAGCGGCAAAGCCGGCGGCACCCCGGTGCCATACTCCTGCCACAAAGACTAGCCTCCCCGCCGGCTAACGGCAATCCGGCCAATTCTTGCCGGCGGCCAAACTTTATCTGGTGATCGCCGCCAAGAGCAGCGCGTAAACCCGTTCGAAAGCGGCATCGATGCCCGGATCGGCCCATTCGGCACCATGCGCGGGATTATGGAAGCGGGAGGTGGCATCGAACATCGCCTGCGCTGTCGCGTGCGGATCATCCACAGCGAAGTCACCCGAGGCAGCGCCGGCCCGCAGGATCGTCTCGATCTGCCCGACGAGCGTTGCCACGTGCAGGGCGATAACTTCCCGCGCCTCGGCGAAGATATTCTGGGAGACGAGGAATAGCTCCGGATCGCCAGTCACCTTTTCACGCTTGGTCGCCACCAGCACGTCGAACCAGTGCTTCAGGCGCTGGCGTGGCGGCAAGTCGCCGTTGGCGATGACCGCCAGCGGATCAGACGTGCGCTTCAGCCAGCGCTCTACCACCGCGTCGCGCAACGCGACCTTGCTGTCGAAATGCCGGTAGACGCTGCCGTGGCTGACGCCGAGCGCCCGCGCCACATCAACGACAGTGGTCTTTTGCGGTCCGAAGCGACGGAAGACGTCTTCCGCCGCTTCGAGAATACGCTCTGCCGTCAGGATTTCAGACATCGAGCCTCGTCAGGTTTTTTCGCTATCGAGCATCGCCATCTGCGCCTCAGCGTAGCGAGTGCCACGTGCTGCCCCCATCGGCACCGCCGATTCGATGGCAGCAAGATCGCCCGCCTCGAGCCTTACGTCCAGCGCACCCAACGCTTCGCTCAACCTGTCGCGACGGCGGGCGCCGACCAGCGGCACGATGTCATCGCCCTGCGCCAAAACCCATGCAATGGCGATCTGGGCAACGCTCACCCCCTTCGCCGCGGCGATCGAGCGCAACGCCTCCACCAGCGCTAGGTTGTGCTCCAGGTTCTCGCCGCTGAAGCGTGGGCTGTGGGCGCGGAAATCGCCCTGGACATTATTGCGATCGGCGCTCCAGTGTCCGCTGATCAGCCCGCGCGACAGCACGCCATAGGCGGTAATGCCGATGCCGAGTTCGCGCGTGACCGGCAGGATTGCCTCCTCGATGCCGCGCGAAATCAGCGAGTATTCGATCTGCAAGTCGGCGATGGGATGCACTGCGGCCGCCCGGCGGATGGTCTCCGGCCCGACCTCGGAAAGCCCGATATGCCGCACATAGCCCGCCTGCACCATTTCGGCGATTGCGCCCACAGTGTCCTCGATCGGCACGCTCGGATCGAGCCGCGCCGGACGATAGATGTCGATATAGTCGGTTCCGAGCCGGGTGAGCGAATAGGCGAGGAAGTTCTTCACTGCCACCGGTCGCGCATCGAACCCGGACCAGCCGCCATCGGGTGCCCGCAAGCCGCCGAACTTGACGCTGATAATCACATCCTCGCGCCGCCTGCCCTTCAGCGCCTCGGCAATGAGCATCTCATTGTGACCGGTGCCATAAAAGTCGCCGGTATCGAGCAGCGTAACCCCAGCCTCGAGCGCCGCATGAATGGTGGCAATGCTTTCGGCGCGATCTGACGGCCCATACATGCCCGACATGCCCATTGCGCCGAGTCCGAGCGCCGATACCGGAAGGTTGCCAAGTTGACGAGTTTGCATTCTCAAATCTCCTGTTCGAGGAGTACAAGCTAACAATCAACTGACAGATTTGCAAGTTTGTCAGTTGGTGTTTGCGACAATATGATCGGAGGGAGTAATAAGAGGCTCAAGGAAATCTGGATTGCCCGGATAAACCGGGCAATGACGGTTTAACTTTGGGGACCGGCTGCAAAATCGCAGATGCTTCCCACTTACTCCGTCATTGCCCGGTTTATCCGGGCAATCCAGTCTCTCTCTGAGCGCCGGGCATGTTGCCACCTCGATCAATCCCCCAGATCCAGCGCCCCTTCGCCAACGACAATGGCATGGCCGCCGATACCGCCATGGATCAAGTCCTCGCCGGACTTGCGTAGCTGCAGCATGATCCGGCTTGGCCGGCCCATTTCATGGCCCTGGCGGAGCACGAATTCCGCCTGCCGGTCGTCGTAGTCGACGTGCTTGGCCAGGAGCCCGATCAACGCCGCGGCGGCTGACCCGGTGCCGGGGTCTTCGCGCATGCCCAGGCCGATGGAGAACATGCGTGCAGCAAAATCGTTCTCCGGCTCTTCGGGTGTCTCAGTAAAGACGTAAACGGAGTGCCGCCCGATGGGGAACGTATCCGCCCAGCCCGCAGTATTGAGTTCGATGCGGCGCAGCACCGCCGCATTGCGCACCGGGATGAGATAGAATGGAACACCCGCCGAATAGACTGCCGGAGCGTACGGCCCGCATCCGATCGCCTCGCGTTCGATGCCGAGCGCCAGCGCGATGGCACTGTTGCCGGGTGCCTTGCCGATCTCGGCCGGCAGCGTCGGCAGCGCAAAGCGCGCCTCCGCCGAATGCTTGCTGGGCTTTTCGATCACGGCTGTGATCAACCCGATCTGCTCTTCGAGCCGAACGGCGCTGACCTTGAGTTGCAGCCCCAGCACTACGGCCGCCCCGATCGTCGGGTGCCCGGCGAACGGCAGTTCCACCGTGGGCGTGAAGATGCGCACCGCCGAGCTGTGCCGCTCGGATTTCGGCTTGAACAGGAACACCGTCTCGGAGAGGTTGAATTCCCGCGCGATCGACTGCATCTGATCGTCGAGCAGGCCATCCGCCCGCGGAACGACCGCCAGCGGATTACCCTTGAAGCGCTCGCTGGTGAACACGTCCAGCAACAGATAGTCCAGTTTCATGCCGGCCTCCCGTCGAAAAGATCAGTTCAGATTATGCTCGGTAACGTCACCGCGCGATGACGCTCAGAGCGCCGGCAGCATGTACTCCGCTGCATCGAGCCCCAACACCGAGCAGATCGCGGCCACGACGTAGCCATGGTCGTCGCGCTCCGGAACGCCCGAGACGATCGCTGCGCCGACGACGCCGACACCAGCAACCGAAATCGGAAACCCGCCACCGGCAATGGCATAGTCGCGCGGATCGAGGCCCCAGTTCTCCTCGAACACGCGCGGCTTGTCGCCCCGCTCCAGCACGACCCGATAGGTGCTCTTCATCAGCATCCGCACGGTATAGGCCTTGCGCTCAATCCAATGCTTGTTGCTGGCCGACGACCCGGCCGTCGCGCCATAGAACAGCGGCCGGTCCCAGAGCCGCACTTCCATGGCGATGCCCTGCCCCGCTGCATTGGCAGCGTCGCGGATGTGCGCGCCGATGGCGAACGCCACGTTCTCATCGAACTGCGTGAAAACCAGCGCGCGTTCCTGCGCGATGACCTTGTCCAACTCGGATTTGCTCGACATCTTCATTCCCCGTTGCGGCACAGAAAACTGGCCTAGCAGGAGTCGAAACCGACGGCGACACAAACCTGTCAGTACTGGACCGATTGCTCCGGAGGAGCCCAACGACCCCGTCTTCCGCTTTCACGAGAATGACGCCGCGGGGGTTGCGCGCCGGTGCACTGTCCGCTCTCGCACAAGCTGAACCAAACCGCCTCAAGACGTTCAGTGTCGGTTCAGCCCTCTTGCGGCAAACAGCGCCCATCGATTGGCGGGTCAGCCGCCGACGACAGCAAGGGAGATTATGCCATGAAGACCTATTTCGATGCCCTGCGTCGCAACAGTCGCGCCCGCCGCGCCTACCGCCTGCTCAGCACGCTGGACGATCGCCTGCTCGCTGATATCGGCGTCACCCGGTCGGAAGTCCGCACCATTGCCGACGGCCGCGCCGATCGCTTCCCTGCCCGCTTCGGCAGCCACGAATAGCTGCGACGGCAAACCGCCGCCGTTACGCATGAGGGGCCCGCTCGGCCCCTCTCGCATTTTCGGATCTGGCGAAGGTGCTTAGTTTTTCGACTTGTCGACCAGTGCGCCGGCCTTGATCCACGGCATCATGCCGCGCAGCTTTTCGCCGACTTCTTCGATCTGGTGGCTGTCGTGCATGCGACGAGTCGCCTTGAAACGCGAAGAACCGGCACGATATTCCTGCATCCACTCCGAGGTGAACTTGCCGGACTGGATATCCTTCAGGACCCGCTTCATCTCGGCCTTGGTCTCGGACGTGATGATCCGCGGACCCGAGACATATTCGCCCCATTCAGCGGTGTTCGAGATCGAGTAGTTCATGTTGGCGATGCCGCCCTGGTAGATCAGGTCGACGATCAGCTTCACTTCGTGCAGGCACTCGAAATAGGCCATTTCCGGCGCATAGCCGGCTTCCACCAGCGTCTCGAACCCGGCGCGGATCAGTTCGACCAGACCGCCGCAGAGCACGACCTGCTCGCCGAAAAGATCGGTCTCGCATTCTTCCTGGAAGGTCGTCTCGATGACGCCCGAGCGGCCGCCGCCGACACCCGACGCATAGGCCAGCGCGATATCATGCGCATTGCCTGACGCATCCTGGTGCACCGCGATCAGGCACGGCACGCCGCCACCCTTCTGGAACTCGCCACGCACGGTGTGGCCCGGGCCCTTCGGCGCGATCATGATCACGTCGATCGTGGCCTTCGGCTCGATCAGGTTGAAGTGGATGTTGAGGCCGTGCGCGAACGCGATCGCGGCGCCATCACGGATATTCGGCGCGATATGGTCGCGATAGATATCGGCCTGCAGTTCGTCCGGGGTCAGCATCATGATGACATCGGCCCACTTGGCGGCATCCGCCACGCTCATCACCTTCAGGCCTTCGCCTTCGGCCTTCTTGGCAGAGGGCGAACCAGGCCGCAGCGCCACCACGATGTCCTTCACACCGCTCTCGCGCAGGTTCAGCGTATGCGCGTGCCCCTGGCTGCCATAGCCGACGATCGCGACCTTCTTGTTCTTGATGATGTTGAGATCGGCATCCCGATCGTAATAAACGCGCATGGAAATCTCCCTTGGTTTGCGTTTGCTTGGGCTATTCGCCCGAATTTTGGTACTTCCGGCCCGAGCGAATGCTCAAGGCCGTGCATTTTTCACCGGTTGCGGGCGGCGCCGCGCCGTTGCCTCTACCATCTCTAGCCCTGCGGCACCCCGTAGAGGGTGAAAAACTGTTCCGTCGCCGTGTGGGCGTCGGCATTGATGGTGTTCTGCGTCATCTTGATCGGATCGCCCAGCAGCAGTCGGATTTGCGCGTCGCGCACTACCAGCCCGAAGAACGTCCGAAACGCCTCCTCGCTGCTGGCAAACGTCAGCAATCCCGCATCGCGTCCGGCTTCCAGCACCGGCTTCAGCCGCTTGCCCATTGCCAGCCGCCCGTTCTCCAGCACGATGGCGCCGAGCCCGTTCTTGTCGGCGCCGGCATGAGTCACGGCCAGCCGGTTGAGTGTAACCGAAATCGCGCCCGTCAGCACCTCCAGCAGATCACGGCCGAATTGCTCGATGCTGGCGCGCAGCGATTGCGCATCGAGGCGCTTCCGATCGATCACCGGCACCCGCACCTTGGCGGCCTGCCATTGCACGGTCGCGGTCAGCAGCCCATCGCGATCGCCGAACCACTTATAGAGCGTTTCCTTGCTGCAACTCGCCCGCCGCGCCACCGCCGTCATGGTCAGCCCGTCGCCGGCCTCGACCAGAAGATCAAGCGCCGCCGTCAGCACCTGCTGCTGCCGCGGCGTCAACACCTCATCCCCGATCTTTGCAATAGCCGACAAATTCTTCTCCGGAACCCGCGCCTCAAGCGACGCCCTGTTCACATTGGTACGCCATCGCACGACCCGCAGAGCTCGAGCACCCGGCCGCCGTCTCCGCTCGAAGCCGCGAAGCACTCCACAATGCCGTACCGTAACGTACGGTTCGGCGCAAGGGGCGTCTGGCCGCTCGGTGCTGTGGAGCGCGGCGGATCTCCTGGGCTATGCATTTGACCATGAGCAGACGTTGCCGCACCGCATCGTGCCGCAGTTCGTGGAAGAGCCCTACCCTGGAGCGCCGAACAACAGTCCTGAGCGTCTCCAAGCCTAGCGCATGTTTCCGGTGTGGCCCTGCGAATATGTGCCAGGCTGCGGCCAAACGGTCAGACCGTGGGGTCCACCCTGTTTCAGTGGTACCTTCACCACGGCGCCGGTACTTGTGTCGAACATATAGACCTCGCTATCGAACCGCCCCGAGAGCCAGAGCTGCTTTCCATCGGCACTGACGTTTCCCATATCGGGGCTGCCGCCCCCGGGGACGGACCACTGCGCAACGACAGCGCGGGTGGAGAAATCGATCACCGATACGCTGCCGGGGCCATTCGGTCGGCCGCCCTTCATGCTGCTGGAGCCCCGGTTTGCAACGTAGAGCTTGGTTCCGTCGCGGCTGACGACGAAGCCATGCGTGCCGACGCCGGTCGGGATGAAACCGATTTCGGTGAAACGTTCCCCGTCAACAAGGAAGACGCCGCCGTTCATCATGTCGGCGACGTAGAAGACCTTGCCGTCCGGCGAGAGCCTTATGTCTTGCGGCATTCCTATCTTTGAAAGCTCGAGATTGCCCAAGACCTTCTGGCTTCTGAGGTCGATCTTCATCAACCCCCCGGTGCCGAATTCGCAGGTGAAGATGGCGTAGGAGTTGTCGGCGGCAAAGTCGGCGTGATTGATGCCCTTGCAGGTCGGCGTCGGTATCGTTGCCTTGAGCGCCATCGTTTGCGGGTCGCGCAGGTCAAGTTGCTTATAGGACTCGTCGACGATGATTGCCGAACTGCCATCCGGCATGAAGTACATGTTGTAGGGGTCCATGACGGGAAGCGGCTTGCCGGGCTTGCCGGTCTTCGGGTCGATCGGCGTGAGGCTTCCCTTCTTTGTGCCGCGGGCGTCGTTCGTAACCCATAACGTCTTGAGATCCCACGAAGGAACTACATGCTGCGGTTCGAGGCCCACCTTGAAACGGTCGACCACCTTCAGGGTCACGCTATCGATGACCGAAACGCTGTTTGAAACGCTGTTCGGAACATAGATGCGCGGCAACGCGCCGCTGGTCTCTGGGCTCATGTGGTCGGCGGTGGTGTTGCTATAGATGTTCACCGCGGGTTTGGCCGGCAATTTGCCGCAATCTTCCTGGCAGGGGCCGGCCAAAGCCGCCGAGGTTGAAACCGCGCACAACATCAGCACCGACGTGAGCATCGCTGCAAAAGACTTGCCTTTTGCGATCATCTTACCTGCTGCTGCTTCGCTATGAAGTCGCGGATGGCTTTGGTGGTGCCATCGATGATGAGATCCACGCCGAGCTGACCGAATTCGGCGGAGGAGCGGGTGGGATCGCCGCCATAGACCCCATCGCTCGCGCCGAGCTTCTTTCCGCTCATGAGGCGATCCGTCCGTACCAGCGAGGGATCGACGGCGAGGGAGAGCGAGGTGTCGGCGAGCGCGGCATGCGTGCCGATTTCAGATGGTTTCGCGCCGGCCGCGAGCAGTTTCTGCACATAGCCCTCCTGGGTGATCTTGTAGTATTCGAGGGCGGCGAAGACGCGGACCGGGGTCTTCTTCCATTCGGCGTTCAGGCGATCCGCCACTACGGTCTCGTCGGCCTGATAGCCGCCGTGGTCACCGACAAGAACGATGGTGCTGAACCCGTGGAGCTTGAAGCTGCGGGCCGCGGACTCGAGCACCTGCTCAAAAACTCGGTCGCTGACGGTGATCGTTCCGGGGAAGGTCATGTGGCCAGTCGGCGGATTGATGTTGCCTTCGGGCGCATAGGCGATCACGGGAGCCACTACTGCGTTACCCAGCCGCTCGGCGATCTTTCCAGCCAAGAACTTCGCGCGCACGTTGTGCTTGCCCAGCGCCATGGCAGGACCGCTCTGCTCAGTGCCGCCGATCGGGACGATGATTGTCGAGCTCCCGGCGTCGATGAGGCCGCGAAGCTCGGACCAGGTCAGGTCCTCGAGGAAGACCGATTTCCCCGCGGCATTGGCGACGCCCGGGATAAGGCACGTAGCTAGTGCGAGCAGTATGGCGAGAAGATCACGTTTGCGCTGCACGACCAGTGAACCAAATTGTTTATGCCAAGCTGAGGCTAGCGGCTCAGTCACGCACTGTCACTTTACAGAACAGTAAACCCGAACGTCCGGAAGACCTAAATTCCACTAGCACTTTGGCCGGCCATGGATCGCCCATCGCTTGCAGTTCCCGGCCGCCTCCCTTCCAAAATAGTGCGCTCCTGCTCTCCTCATCATAGTGTTCGGCTATGTTGCGGCGCTTTTCGGCCATGTCGCCGGCGGCGGAGCCGGACCTGGGCCGCAGCCCTGTCCAGATGAGCCCCACGGCGATCGGGTCACCAGGACATTGACGGCGAGGGCCAGGTGGATGCCGCTGCCCTGCAGCGGACACCCCCGCTTGACTCACACATATCTCAGTGGTTATAAGTCAATCAATAGCCAACGGGTTATCGATCCATGACGAATGCTCACGATGTGCTCTTTAGAACGCTAGCCGATCCGACGCGACGGGCCATCTTCGAGCGGCTGTGCCGCGAAGGAGAACAGACGGTCGGGGCTCTGACGGCTCAGGCCGGGGTCTCGCAGCCGGCCGTCTCCAAGCATCTCGGGGTCCTGAAGCAGGCCGGGCTGGTGCGCGACCGCCACGAAGGTCGCCAGACGCACTATGGCGCGCAGCTCGGCGCCCTGGCTCCGCTGCTCGACTGGACAAGCCAGATGGCCGGGTTCTGGGAAACCCGGTTCGACGACCTCGAAAATCTGCTCAAGAGAATGGACCAATGACAAATACTGTGAGCGAAACGCGGTCCGTCGTTGTCGAAAGAGAGGTGGCTTTTCCGCCGGAAAAAATCTGGCGCGCCCTCACCCAACCACACCTGATCGAGGAGTGGCTGATGAAAAACGATTTCAAGCCAGTCGCGGGTCACCGTTTCAATCTTCGCAAGCACCCGCGGCCCGATGTGAGCGTCGTTGTCGACTGTGAGGTCGTCACGGTCGAGCCGAATAAAACGCTGTCCTACACGTGGGACGCCTTTGGTCTCGAGAGCGTCGTCACGTTCACACTCACGCCGACGAGTACCGGCACCCATTTGCGCGTGGAGCAGTCGGGATTCCGGCCGGATCAGCAAAAGGCCTACAAGGGCGCCAAGGCCTCATGGCCGCAGTTCCTCGCGGCTCTTGAGCAGGTCGTGAACCAGATGGAATGAGGGCCGAGGCCCCGTTCACAAACCACTGAACTGACAAACGAGAGGAAATACCAATGAAAATCAAGCTGACCACCGTGTACGTGGACGACCAGGAAAAGGCTCTGCGCTTCTACACAGACGTGCTGGGTTTCACGAAGAAAGCCGACTTCAGCAACGGGGGGTACCGCTGGCTGACCGTGACCTCACCCGACGAGCCGGATGGAATCGAGCTGCAACTCGCGCTCAACAACAACCCGGCGGCCAAGGCCTACCAGCAAGCCATATTCGAGCAGCACCAGCCCGCGGTCATGTTCATGACCGAGGATGTCAAGGGCGACTACGAGCGCATCAAGGCGCGCAGCGGCGAGTTCGCGATGCCGCCGACCGAGGTAACCGGCTCGACCATAGCCCAGCTCAACGACACCTGCGGCAACCTCATTCAAATTACCCAGCTCGGGCGCTGGTAGGTTTCGACTCGTCCTTAAAGGAGGTCCCATTGAACTGGAACAAATGGATTCGGCAGGGCCACCGCTGGTTGGCCATTGCCTTCACGTTGGTCGTCACTGCCAATTTCGTCGCCTTTGGGCTGGGGCAACCTGTCGTCTGGCTATACTACTTGCCGCTGCCCCCGCTCTTCGTGCTCATGTTCACCGGCCTCTACATGTTCGTGCGGCCCTATGCCACCAAGTGGCGGGGTACGCGGCGCACCGGCGAGGCATAGAGGCCCGAATGAATCCATCGGAACGCATCGACCAGTTGATCGCAGAACTCACCGACTGGCGCGGAAAAATGCTCGCCAGCCTCCGCAAGACCATCCTTGCG
>JAQGKB010000223.1 GCA_028290345.1 Hyphomicrobiales bacterium
TGCGCGGCAGTGTCACTTTCCCGCCACACGTCTTCAAAATCTTGCCGCAGTGCTGCAGTCTGACTGCGCGGCAGATTGGGCTGATCGGGGAACGCAAGCATCACACTTTGTCCACGGAGAGAGAACGACGAGGCCAGCGCGCTGGTCCCTCGCATGACTTCTCCGTTCAATTTCATTACCCGGGCGCCGCGCGGCGCGGCCGAGGGCTCGAAAACCGACGCAACGCACAAGGACAATCACCTTGCTTAGAGAGCTTACGTTTGCCTGCGCGGCAATCCTTCTGACCGGGTGCACGACTTTATCCGGATCGGGTCCAAGCGACCAGAGGATCGTCTCCTCGGCTTCGGCCAACCTAACCACCCCAGACAGGGGCAGCGGGCTCAAATATGCCCTGGTCGACCTCAACTCGCAGGTGATCAGCCAAATTCCCGACTACAATGTTGGCTCGCTCAACGCGAGCCTGGGGATGCGAGTGGGCGCACCGGGTACCGTCATCATCGGCGTCGGCGATGCGGTCGACGTCACGGTGTTCGAATCCTCGGACGGCGGGTTGTTCATCCCTACCGGCAACACCACCGATTGCCACTGCGTGAAGATGCCGACGCAACTGGTCGCCAGTTCCGGCGTCATCTCGATCCCTTATGCGGATGGCGATGTCCAGGCGGCGGGCCTGACGGTGCCACAGCTGGAGAAGACCATCGCGCAAAAGCTCTCGAAGCGCGCGATCGAACCGCAGGTGATCGCTGCGGTGACGCGCAAGTCCGCGTCCGAGATCACGGTGCTCGGCGACGTCAACACCCCGCAGAAACTGGTGATCAACGACACCGGCGACCGGGTGCTCGACGCGATCGCCAGATCCGGCGGCGTCAAGGCGCCGCCTTACGAGGAATTCGTGTCGGTGACACGCCGGGGCCGAAAGGCGACGGTCTATTTCAACCAGCTGGTGAAAAATCCGAAAGAGAACATCTACCTGGTGGCCGGCGACACCATCTTCGTCGACAACCAGAAGCGCAAGTTCACGGCCTTCGGCTCAACCGGCGTCACCGGGCAATTCGATTTCGGCGCCGAGAGCATCACGCTGGACGGTGCCGTGGGCATGGCCGGCGGGCTGCTCGACAGCCGCGCCGATCCGCGCCAGGTCTTCCTCTATCGCGACGAGGACCGGTCGGTGCTGCTGCGCCAGGGCGTAGATATGCAGAGATTCCCGCCGACGCAGAAGACCATTCCAACCGTCTATCGAGCGAATTTCACCGATCCGGCGAGCTTCTTCTTCGCCCGGCAATTCCCGATGCGGAATGGCGACGTGATCTACATTTCGAACGCAGGCGGCGTCGAACTGACCAAGTTCCTGAACCTGCTGGGACTGGGTGTCACAGTCAGTCAGAACAGCGTCAACACCGCGCGCAACACCAACCTTTTGATGAACGGCAAATAGGAGCCTGCCCTGTTAGCCTGGCTGGAAAGTGAAGGGATGACGGCAGGAAACACGCGACTTGTGCCGGCGGGTCACGGTTCGCCGGTCCGATGTGGAGAATGAAGGGCGGCGCTTGCGCGCCCAACACAACCTTACAACTGCAGACTTGGAGAAATACATGACGAGGCGCGTTCGTACCGCGGTCTTCCCCGTGGCAGGTTTGGGCACCCGCTTCCTGCCAGCCACCAAGGCGATGCCGAAGGAAATGCTAACGGTCGTCGATCGGCCGGTGATCCAATATGCGGTGGATGAAGCACGCGAGGCCGGCATTGAGCATTTCGTCTTCGTCACCGGACGCAACAAGGGTGTTATCGAAGATCACTTCGACCGCCAATACGAGCTTGAACAAACGCTCGAAATCCGCGGCAAGACCGAGGCATTGTTGGAGTTGCAGCGCGACCTGCCATCGGCGGGGCGGACCAGCTTTACTCGCCAGCAGGAGCCGCTCGGGCTCGGCCACGCCGTATGGTGCGCTCGTGAACTGGTCGGCGACCAGCCTTTCGCCCTGCTGCTGCCGGACATGGTGTTCATGGCCAAGCCCGGCGTGCTGAAGCAGATGATGGCGACCTACGAAGAAACCGGCGGCAATATCATCGGGGTCGAAGAGGTCGATCCGGCGGATGTCTCATCATACGGTATCGTGGCGCGTGGGAGTGGTCCCGATGCCGGGTTCCGCATCACCGGCATGGTCGAAAAGCCATCGCCGCAGGAGGCTCCGTCGAACCTCTTCATTTCGGGCCGCTACATCCTGCAGCCGGAAATCTTCAGCTTGCTCAGCGAGCAGACCAAAGGCGCCGGCGGGGAAATCCAGCTCACGGACGCGATGCAGATCATGATCCGGTCGCAGATGTTCACCGGCGTCAAATACGAGGGCAAGGTGTTCGACTGCGGGTCCAAGATCGGCTTTCTCACCGCCAACGTCGCGTTTGCGCTGGATCGGCCCGATATCTCGGAGGATTTCCGCAAGGCCACGCGCAATCTTGGCTTGGGGATCGACGGCGACTATCTCGGCTGACGCCGAAAGCCTCGCGCGGCCGCAGGTCGGCCGCGCGGATCAGGTGTGCTGGATTGCCCTTGTTCGTGCGGGCTGCTCGGAGTGCCCGGCGCCCTGCTTCGGGCGCAGGGGACGTTTGATGCGGGTTTCCGGCAGCACGGCCAGCAGCAGCGGCCAGGTGGCGAGCGGGGCGAGCATCATGCCGGCCTCGGTAAACGACCCGATGATCACCATCATCATGACGGCCACTTCGCGGGAGTTGGCCATGCGCTCGATCGGTGAGGCCGGGACGTAGACGGCCTTGCTGACGAAGCGCGCCAGCAGGAATATCACCCACATCGCTATTGCCGGAATGCCGAGATTCAGCGCCAGCTCCAGGTAGGTGTTGTGCGTCGAGCGCGGCCCCCAGGCGATTTGGTGGGTGAACATGGCGATATAGTCGGGCTGCCGGAACATGGCGAAGCCGTGCCCGAACCAGGGGCGCTCGAAAAGCGCGTCAAGCAGCGCATCCCAAAGTTCGCTGCGGCCGGAAAGCGTGATGTCCTTGCCGAAACTGCTGGCGATATCGCCGGCGAAGGCCAGTCCGAAGAAGTAGACGAATGCGGCGAGCACGGTGACCGAGACCAGCAGCACGTAGATGCGCAGGGACTTCATCGGCACCTGGCTGATCAGCCAGGAGACGCCAAGGCTGGCCAGCCCGACGAGGCACAAAACCAGCGCGGTCGAGGATTTCGATAGCGCGGCCGAGCCGAGCGCCAGCACGCAGGCGGCGGCGATGCGCAGGTTCTTGTAGGTGAACAGCGGCCGCTGCGTCAGGGTCGGCACCAGCAGCAAGAAGGCCAGGGCGCTGAACTGGCCGAAGAAGTTCTTGTGCAGGAAGAGGCCGCGCACCGAACCGGCGAGCGAGCCGCCCATCACCCCGTAACGCGGCAGTATTGCCGTGTACAGCAGGTTGGCAAACACCGCCACCACGGCGAAATTGCGCAGCATGTCGATGGTCTTCACCGAGCCGAAGCGATTCTTGAACAGCAGGATCGGTAACGAAATGACGACGACGGCCATCAGTCCGCGCGCGGACGCAACGAAGTTGACCGATACCGCGGTCGAGATCAGCACCAGCACCATGAAGATGGCGAGGGTGAGCGGAATCCTGCGGATATATCCGAACACCAGCTTCGAATTGAGCCAGACATAGAGCAGCGTGAACGGGATCAGCGAATACAGCAGCAATTGCTGCGGCCCGGAGTCCACCGTCGCATTCTCGTCTTGGGTCGGGGGGTAGCCGATCCACATGCCGGTGGCTCGGATCAGGCAGAAATAGGCAAGGAAATACAGCAGCCCATCCGAAAAAGCGCTGCGGCTGATCGCATATTTTGGCCGGGTCCGCGCGTTGAAACGGGACGCGCCGCCGCGGGTCTCGATGTGGATCGGGGGTGCCGTATCGCTCATCTTGTCAATCTCCAGCTGATCGGGGTGCACTGCATCGGCCTCATTTCCCCTGCGTCTCGAGCTTGGTGGGGGCATATTCCTGATAGGCGTGGCCCAGAATGCCGCTCACCATGCCGGCGCCGCGCAGGATGTGGCTCACCGAGCGCATGCCCCAGCGCGGGGAAACCGCCAGCGCGGGCAGCATGACTACGCCGAGGCCGACGCGGGCGCAGCCATAGGCGAAGCGGCGCAGCTTTTCCCGGCCAGTGCCGTAGAGGCTGTCGCGCACGGCGAAGGTATTGCCGAGGCGGTATTGGCGCTGCAGCAGCCAGTTCCAAGTCATCCGGCTGGCCGGAATGATGTCGTAGACCAGCGCGTCGTCGGCCCAGAAGATCTTCATGCCGCCGCGCACCGCCTGGTTAAAGAACAGGTAGTCGCTGCCGCCGGTGAAGCGCATCTTCTCCTCGAAGCGCATATTGTGCTGCCGCATATAGTGGTAGTCGATCATGACATTGTTGGAGGCCGCGTAGTTGATGCGGGCGCCATCGGCATTGCGACGGCGCTCGAACACTCGGCTTTTGAGAAAGAATTCCGGCGGCTGGGCGGGATAGACCGGCTCGACCGGGCCATAGACGCAATCGGCGCCAGTTCGCTCGCGAACCGCGAGCATGGCATCGAGCCAGTTGTCGACCGGCCATTCGTCGTCATCGAGAAAGCAGAAGAGATCGGTGTCGGGCGGAGCGGTATCGATGGCGCGATTGCGGGCCAGCGGGATGCCCTGCTGCTGTTCGACCACATAGATCAGCTCATAGGAGCCGGTGTTGCTGAACGCCTCGACCGCGCCGCGAGCGCTGCCGCTGGCGTCATTGTCGACCACCATGACGGTGACCCGGAATGGCCGCTCGGGCATATGGATCTGCCGGCGCAGCACGTCGAGAAGCTTGGCTATGCCTTCCGGCCGGCGATAGGTGAGCGCTGCCACGACGATGTGGAGTTCGCGGGTTGTCATGAGCTTGCCCCATGTTTAGGACGCAGCCGGTTGGCGAGGCGCTTGTAGGCGACGAGCGCCGCAATCTGCGCCGCGCCATCGGCGCCAAAGGTACCATCCCGGGTACAGCGCCGGATTTCGCCCCAGACGCCGGACAGCGGCAGCTTGCCTTCGGCGAGGCCGCCCGCAACGAGGCTCTTGCCCAGCGCCCGCAGCCCCCCATAGCGCCGCGCCAGTTCGAGCCCGGTCTCCACCATGATGCGGGGGCGCAGCGAGCCTTTCGCCTGCACGCCGGTGTAGCGGTTGCTGGCGTGGATGCGCTGGAAGGTCAGCGGCGTCTCGATCACCGCTCCGGCGCCGAGATAGGCCGCCGCAAATTTCAAGTAATTGTCGCTCAGCACCACGTCGCCAGCCACCGGCATCGGCAGAATCTTGGCCAGGGCCTCGCGGCGGAAGCTGAGGCCGGAGGTGGGCACCGGCAGGGACGGGAATTTCCCCCGGCGCAGCCGATCGCGTTTGTCGAACGGGGTTATCACCACCTCGGCCGGTGGCGTTGTCCGCTCGTCGGTGGTGACGCGGTCGAAGCACCAATCGATGGGCGTGTCCGCATAGGCTTTGGCGATCTGGCTGAGCTTGCGCGGTAGGAAAGCGTCGTCGGCATCGAGGAACAGGATGATATCGCCGCTGGCAGCGGCAAAGCCGGCGTTGAAGCTCGAAGCCTGGCCGCCATTGGGCTTGAGCACCGGCACGATGCGATCGCCATAAGAGGCGATCAACTCGCGCGAGTTGTCGGTCGAGCCGTCATCGACGACCACGACCTCGAAGTCGGGGTAGTCCTGCAGCAGCGCGCTATCGATGCAGGGACCGAGATATTGCGCATAATTGTAGTTGTTGATCAGGACTGACAGTTTCACGCGCGCCCCTCCTGACCAGTCGCGATCGGGGCCGCGTCGGCTTGCGGCGCGTAGCGGCGGACGCCGGCGCGATAGCCGCGCATATAGTTGTGCTTCCAGATCGCCCAAAACCGCAGCCGGGAGCTCGGCAGCGGATAGAGCAGCGCCGAGCGGAGGGCCCAGTTTGCAGATTCGAGCCAGGTCCCGAGCGGCACCCCCACGAGGCGTGGGCCTGGGGGAACCTCCTCGGGGAATACCGCCGGCATGCCGTAGCCGAGGCGTTCGGCGCGCTTTTGCACCCAGGCCTCGGTCATGCTGGAGGCAGGCACGAAGTGCTTCACCACCGCGTCGCCGCAGCGGTAGGCTTTGACGCCACGGCGGGAGAGGCGGAGCACGATCTCGGAATCCTCGCCCATAGCGAAGAGGCCGCCGGGGAGCGGCCCGATATCCTCGCGATAGCGCGTCGCGGCATCAAGATATTGGCGGCGTATGGCCGTGTTGGGGCCCCAGATCTTGGTCGGATCGCATGGCCCGCTGACCGGATCGTCGACCACGGCGAAGGTCGAGCCCATTGGAATCCAGCCGAGGAATGGCTGGCCATGCGGATCGGCCTCCCAATCGGGCACGATGCGCCCACCGAAGATGCCGAAATCCGGGTTGGCTTCGGTGCAGGCGAGCATGGCGGCGAGCCAGTTCGGATCGGCCTCGATGTCGTCATCGGTGAAGACCACCAGATCGCCGCGCGCCAGGTCCAGCGCCTGGTTCAGCGCGCCGGATTTTCCCGGCACCGGGTGTTGCAGCGCAATAAGCGGCAGCTTGTCGCCATAGCTCTGCAGCATGGCGAAAGTGTCGTCGGCGCTGTTGTTGTCGACCGCGATGAGTTCCCAACTCTGGTGCGGCAAGCTTTGGGCGACCAGCGAATCCAACGTGCGCCGCAGGCGCTTGGAGCCGTTGTAGGACGAAAATACGACGGTAATCTTCAGCGATGAAATCATGGCCCAGGGGTCCGGGTTGTGGACGAGACTACTCATTGAGCGGGCTGCCTCCGGCGGCCGGGGAGGCGCCCGGACAGCTTGTGGAGGCGGCTGGCGATTTCGACCTCGATACCCCCGCTCGGGCGGCCCGCTGCAAGCCACACGATGATATGGGTGCCGACGTATGCAACGGCGCCGACGGGGACGAGGACGAGCAGCGATATGACCGCCGTGGTGATACTGTCGACCGGCGGCAAAACGGTCCGGACCATCAGCACAGCCGCGACCAGAACGAGACCGCTTACGGTAGAGCGCCAGGTGACCCGGACCTGTGCCCACGCGCCGATCCCGATGAGGGAGCGGACAATGTAGATGTTGACCAGCGACTCCAGCAGGCCGGACACGACGCGCGCCGCGAGCAGTCCCGTCAGGCCATAGAAGTATAGTCCAACAAGGATGATCGGAACCCGGAAGACCAGCAGTATGACGCTGCGGATGAACAGGGTCCGC
>JAQGKB010000232.1 GCA_028290345.1 Hyphomicrobiales bacterium
ACCGAGACCCGCTCGCTGGCGGAGCGTGATTTCATCACCGCCGAGCGTTCGCTCGGGGCTGGCTCCGTGCGCATCCTCGGGCGCCATATCCTGCCGCATCTGGTGCCGACGCTGCTGGTCTATTCGACCCTGGGAATCTCGACGACGGTGCTTCTCGAGGCAACGCTCAGCTATCTCGGCGTCGGGGTGCAGCCGCCGACGCCCTCCTGGGGCAACATCATCTTCGAGAACCAGACCTATTTCAGCTCGGCGCCGTGGCTGGTGTTCATTCCGGGTGCCGCCATCATCGTGCTGGCACTGGCCTTCAACCTCGTCGGCGATGCCCTGCGCGATATCCTCGACCCGACCCAGCAGGGGCACCACTGATGCCTCTATATATTGTGCGCCGCTTGCTGGAAGCCTTGCTGATCCTCTTCGGCATTTCGGTGGTCACCTTCATCCTGCTCTATCTGCTGCCGGCCGATCCGGTGCGCCAGATCGCCGGGCGCAGCGCCACTGCCGCAACCGTCGAAAGCATCCGCCACCAGCTCGGCCTAGACCTGCCGCTGCCGCAGCAATATGGCCGCTATCTCTGGGGCCTGCTCCATGGCGACCTCGGTCGCTCGTACCTGCAGAAGACCGAGGTCGGCGCGCTGATCTGGTCGCGCCTGCCGGCGACGCTGTTGCTGATGCTGGGCGCAATCGTCTGCGAACTGGTGCTGGGCCTCACCATGGGCCTCGTTGCGGCGCTGAAGCGCGGCTCGGGGCTGGATCAAGGGCTGATGCTGATCTCGTTCATCGGCGTCTCGGCGCCGCAATTCGTCGTTGGCATCCTGCTGCTCTACGTCTTTGCCGTGCAGCTCGGCTGGTTCCCGATCGGCGGCTACGGGCATTTTTCCAATTTGGTGCTGCCCTCGATCACGCTCGGTTTCCTCGGCGCCGGCTGGTATTCGCGCATGATGCGCTCGTCGATGATCGACGTGCTGCGGCAGGATTATGTGCGCACTGCCCGCAGCAAGGGACTGACCCGGGCCAAGGTGCTGTTCGGCCATGCGGTGCCCAACGCTATCCTGCCGATCGTCGCCATGATCGGCATCGATATCGGGGTGTTCATGTCGGGCATCGTGGTGGTCGAAAGCGTCTTCGGCTGGCCAGGCATCGGCCAACTTGCCTGGCAGGCGATCCAGCGCGTCGACATCCCGATCATCATGGGCGTGACGCTGGTTTCGGCACTGGCCATCGTCATCGGAAATCTTCTGGCGGATCTGATCGCGCCGCTCATCGATCCGCGGATCAAGCTTCAATGAAAACCGTCACCGGACAAGCAGGAGAAACACGAATGCGCAGGCAGTTGATGACTGGGGTGGCAGCCGCCGCTCTGTTCGCCTTGGCAGCAGGCACGGCCCTTTCGGCCGAGCCCAAGCAGGGCGGCACGATGACGGCGACGTTCAAGGACGACGTCTCGACGCTCGATCCGGCGATCGGCTACGATTGGCAGAACTGGTCGATGATCAAGTCGCTGTTCAGCCGGCTGATGGACTACAAGCCCGGCACCACCGAACTGACCCCCGACCTGGCCGAGAGCTATGCCATCGCCCCGGACGGGCTGACCTATACCTTCAAGCTGCGCCATGGGGTGAAATTCCACAACGGCCGCGAGATGACGGCCGACGACGTCGCCTATTCCTATAACCGCACGGTCGATCCCAAGACGCAAAGCCCCGGCCAGGGTTTCTTCAAATCGATCGCCGGCTATGACGATGTAGTCGCGGGGAAAGCCACGGCGATGTCGGGCATCAAGGTCGTCGACCCCTACACCATCGCCATCACACTGGCGAAGCCCGACGCGACGTTCCTGCAGGTGGTGGCGCTCAACTTTGCCGGCGTCGTCGCCAAGGAATCCGTCGCCCAGTACGGCGCAGACTACGGCCATCATCCCGATGGCACCGGCGCCTTCTATCTCGACCATTGGACGCTGGGGCAGGAGCTCGTGCTCAAGCGCAACCCGGATTACTATCTGAAAGGCCAGCCCTATCTCGACCAACTATCCTTCAAGATCGGCGCCGAGCCGCTGACCGCGCTGCTGCAGTTGCAGAAGGGCGAGATCGATTATGCTGGCGACGGTATTCCGCCGGCCAAATTCCTCGAGGTGATGAACGATCCCGCGCAGAAAAAGCTCGTGGTGCAGGCGCCGCAGCTCGAGACCAGCTATCTCACCATCAAGACGACGATGAAGCCGTTCGACAATCTCAAGGTGCGCCAGGCGATCAACATGGCGATCAACAAGGAACGCATCGTCAAGATCATCAATGGCCGCGCCGATGTCACCAACCAGCCGCTGCCTCCGGGCATGGCGGGTTACGACAAGGACTACAAGGGCTATTCCTACGATCCGGAAAAGGCCAAGGCACTGCTGAAGGAAGCCAATTACGACAGTAGCCAGTCGTTCGATCTCTACGCCTACAACACCGATCCCAACCCGCGCATCGCCCAGGCGATCCAGCAGGACCTCGCGGCCGTGGGCATGACCGTGGCGATCAAATCGCTCGACCAGGCCAACGTCATCGCGGCCGGCGGCGAACCGGACCAGGCGCCGCTGATCTGGTCGGGCGGCATGGGGTGGATTGCCGACTTCCCCGATCCCAGCGATTTCTATGCCCCGATCCTGGGCTGCGCCGGCGCGGTCAAGGGCGGCTGGAACTGGGCGCTCTATTGCAACAAGGATATCGAGGCCATGGCCGCCAAGGCCGACGCGATGGTCGCACCCGACCAGGCGCAGGCACGCGCCGACCTCTGGAAGCAGATCTTCGGCAAGATCCAGGACGACGCGCCCTGGGTGCCGGTGTTCAACGAAGAACGCTACACCATGCACTCGGCCCGCATCGGCGGCGATCCGTCGCTGTTCGTCGATCCGGTGCACGTCCCGGTGAACTACAATTACATCCATGCCACCGATGCACAGTAGCCATCACACCATCCACGGGGCGCATCATCACATCGGGTGGGACAATTCGTTCTCACCCGTAGAGACCATCGCGCCGGGCACCACGCTGCGCTTCGAGTGCAAGGACAGCGGCGATGGGCATTTCACGCCGGCGAGCACGGTGGCGCAGGTCACCTCGCTCGACTTCTCCAAGGTCAATCCGGTCACCGGCCCCGTCTTCATCGACGGGGCCCAGCCGGGGGATATCCTGAAAGTCACCATCGACAGTTTTGAGCCATCCGGCTTCGGCTGGACGGCAATCATTCCCGGCTTCGGGCTGCTCGCCGATGACTTCAAGACGCCCAACCTGACCTTGTGGAAATACGATACCGGGACGCTCGCTCCAGCGGCTTTCTCCAGCAACGGCAAGGTGCCGCTAAAACCGTTTGCCGGCACGATCGGGCTTGCCCCGGCGGCACCGGGGCTGCACTCGGTGGTGCCGCCACGGCGGGTCGGGGGCAATCTCGACATTCGCGACCTGAGCACGGGTTCGGTGCTGTATTTGCCGGTGGAAGTCGCGGGCGGCTTGTTCTCGGTTGGCGATACCCATGCGGCGCAGGGCGATGGCGAAGTGTGCGGCACGGCCATCGAAAGCGCCATGAATGTGACGCTGAAATTCGACCTGATCAAATCGACCCCACTCGCTATGCCGCGCTTCACCACGCCCGGCCCGGTGACGCGCCATCTCGATGCCAAGGGCTATGAGGTGACGACCGGCATCGGTCCCGATCTGATGACCGGGGCCAAGGCGGCGGTGGCGAACATGATCGACCTGCTCGGGCACCTGCATGGCCTCTCGGCGGAGGACGCCTACATGCTGTGCTCGGTGTGCGGCGATCTCAGGATTTCGGAGATCGTCGATATGCCGAACTGGGTGGTGAGCTTTTACTTCCCAAGGGTGGTGTTCGAGTGACGGCTGGGTCGGTGTTTTGGGCTGCCCCCTCCCCAACCCTCCCCGCGAGGGGGAGGGTGCAGGCTGCGGCTGGGAGCAGGGCCGTGCCAAACGCACCGGCCAGCACCTCCCCCCTTGTGGGGGAGGCTGGGAGGGGGGATCTCGCAGCAGGCCACCACGCGTGACTAGCCCCCTCCTTTCCGTCCAAAACCTCACCGTCTCCGTTGCGACGCCGGCCGGCGCCAGCGTCGTCGTCGATCGCCTGTCGTTCGATCTGAACCGGGGCGAAACCTTGTGCATCGCCGGCGAGAGCGGCTCGGGCAAGTCGATGACCGCGTTGTCGCTGATGCGCCTGCTGCCCGAGCCGATGGCGCGCGTGAGCGCCGGCAAGGCGCTGTTCAAGGACAAGGACCTGCTCGCACTGTCGGAAGTCGAGATGCGCGCGGTGCGCGGCCGCGAGATCGGCATGATCTTTCAGGAGCCGATGACCTCGCTCAATCCCGTGCTGACCATCGGCCGGCAGCTCGCCGAGGCGGTCGCCGCGCACCGGCCGATGGCGTCGAGCGCCGCGCGGGCCGAAGCGAAGCGCCTGCTCGATATCGTGCAAATTCCGGAAGCGGCGCGGCGACTGACGCAGTATCCGTTCGAACTCTCCGGCGGCATGCGGCAGCGGGTGATGATCGCCATCGCCCTGTCGCAAAAGCCCGATGTGCTGATCGCCGACGAGCCGACCACTGCCCTCGATGTCACCGTGCAGGCGCAGATCCTGTCGCTGATCCGGCACTTGCAGGCCGAGACCAATTCGGCGCTGATCCTGATCACGCACGACATGGGCGTCGTCGCCGAAATGGCCGACCGGGTGCTGGTCATGCGCGCCGGCCGCGAAGTCGAGCAGGCTCCGGCGCGCACGCTGTTCGCAACGCCGCAGGCGCAATATACACGCGACCTGCTGGCTGCCGTGCCGCTGCTTGGCGCCATGCAGGGGCTTGCGATGCCGAAGGGCGCGGCCGGCGAAACGCCCGCCGGCAATGCCAATGTCATCGAGGTCGATGACCTCACGGTCCGCTTCGACCTGAAGGGCGGGCTGCTGCGCCGCACGGTGCGGCGCGTGCATGCGGTGGAAGGCGTAAGCCTGTCGCTGAAGCGGGGCGAAACCCTGTCGCTGGTGGGCGAGAGCGGCTGCGGCAAATCCACCACCGGCAAGGCGATCATGAACCTCGTGCCCTGGACCGGCTCGATCCGCGTCGCCGGGCGCCACACCCATGGGCTCCGGCGGCAAACCATGAAGCCGATCCTGCGCGATGTGCAGATGGTGTTCCAGGACCCATACGCCTCGCTCGATCCGCGTATGCGCGTCTGCGACCTCGTCGCCGAGCCGCTGCTGATCCATGGCCTTGCCAAGGGGCAGGAACTCGACGATCGCGTGGCGCATCTCTTCGACCGGGTGGGGCTGTCGCGCGATTTGCTGCGGCGCTACCCGCACGAATTTTCGGGCGGCCAGCGCCGGCGCATCTGCATCGCCCGCGCCCTGTCGCTCTCGCCCAAGGCGATCATCGCCGATGAGAGCGTCTCGGCGCTGGACGTTTCGATCCAGGCGCAGGTGCTCGATCTGCTGCAGGATATCCAGAACGACGCCGGCATCGCCTACCTGTTCATTTCCCACGATATGGCGGTGGTCGAGCGCATCAGCCACCGCATCGCAGTGATGTATATGGGGCGCATCGTCGAAACCGGCACCCGCGGGCAAGTGCTGGAGAACCCGCAGCACGACTATACCAAGCGGCTGCTCGCTTCGGTGCCGCTGCCCGATCCGGCTCGCGCGCGACGCGCCTATATCCCTTACGCCGGGGAATTGCCGAGCGTCGTCCGCGACATCGATTTTGTGCCGATGCCGGTTAGCTACACCGACATCGGGGAAGGGCATCTGGTCGCGCAGGCGTCCTGACGCTGGACAGCTACTTGCGCTTGAGCGCTTCCGATAGCGCGGCGCCGAACGCCCCTTGCGAGGGTGGTGGCTCCTTGCGGCCCGAGTTTTTCGGTGCGGCGGGTTTGGCAGCGGGAGCAGGGGAAGCTGGCTTGCTGACGCGCGGTTCGGCTCTGCTCGCGCCGCCATCGTCCTGCTTGCGCATGGTCAGGCCAATGCGATTGCGCTTGATATCCACATCGACGACGCGGACCCGCACGACATCGCCCGCCTTCACCACCTCATGGGCATCCTTGACGAAGCGATCGGCAAGTTGCGACAGGTGGACCAGCCCGTCCTGATGCACGCCGATATCGACGAAGGCGCCGAAGGCGGCAACATTGGTCACCGTGCCCTCCAGCATCATGCCGGGCTTTAAATCCTTGATGCTATCGATGCCGTCGGCGAAGGTCGCGGTCTTGAATTCCGGGCGCGGGTCGCGGCCCGGCTTTTCCAGTTCCGCGATGATGTCGCGCACCGTGGGCAGGCCGAAGCGTTCGTCGATGAAGAGGTTGGGATCGAGCGCCTTGAGGGCGCCGCTGTCGCCCATCAGCGAGCGCACGTCGCGACCGCAGGCGGCGACGATCTT
>JAQGKB010000243.1 GCA_028290345.1 Hyphomicrobiales bacterium
GAATTTCGTCTCGGGATAATCGACGATCGCTGGAAACAGCAGTTCGCCCTTGTAAGAGGCGATCAAGGGTCGGTCGTTGGCCAGGCCCTCGGCGAAAAGCGTCACCACGGTGAGGATGAGGAACAGCCAGAGCGACCACGAGCCGCGCCGATTTTTGCGGAAGATGGCCCAGCGGCGCTGGTTGATGGGTGAGAGGAAGCGCTTCAAACTTCGCGGCTCTCGAAATCGATGCGCGGGTCGATCCAGGTATAGGTCAGGTCGGAAATCAGCCCGATGACCAGCCCGAGCAGGGAGAAGACGTAGAGCGTGGCAAAGACCACCGGGTAGTCGCGGTTCAACACCGAGTTGAAGCCCAGCAGCCCAAGGCCATCGAGCGAAAAAATGGTTTCGATCAGCAGCGATCCGCCGAAAAACGCGCCGATGAAGGCGCCGGGGAAGCCCGCGATGACGATGAGCATGGCGTTTCGGAAGACGTGGCCGTAGAGCACGCGGTTTTCGGTCAGCCCCTTGGCGCGCGCCGTCATGACGTACTGCTTGCGGATCTCGTCAAGGAAGGAGTTCTTGGTCAAGAGCGTCGTCGTCGCAAAGCCGCCAAGCGCCATCGCCAGAATTGGCAGGGTGATGTGCCACAGATAGTCGATGATCTTCATTGGCCAGGATAACTGGTCGAAATTCTCGGAGACGAGGCCGCGGAGGGGGAACCAATTGAGGAAGTTGCCACCCGCGAACAAGACGATCAGCAGGATGGCGAACAGGAAGCCCGGCAGCGCGTAGCCGACGATCACCACACCCGAGGTCCAGACATCGAAGCGCGAGCCGTCGCGCACGGCCTTGGCGATGCCGAGCGGTATCGAAATGCCGTAGGAGAGGAGCGTCATCCACAGGCCCAGCGTAATCGAGACCGGCATCTTTTCGAGCACAAGCTGCATCACCGGCACGTCGCGGTAGTAGCTCTGGCCGAAATCGAAGCGAAGGTAGTTCCACATCATCATGCCGAAGCGCTCAAGCGGCGGCTTGTCGAACCCGAACTGCTTGTTGAGCTGGGCGATGAATTCGGGCCGCAGCCCCTGCGCGCCGCGATATTGCGAGGTGTTCTTGCCCGGGCCGGCGCCTGCACCGGCTTGCCCGGCGAAATCGCCACCCGGATTGGCCGAAACGCCGGCGGCGACGGCGGTGCCGTTGATCTTGGCGATCATCTGCTCGACCGGGCCGCCGGGAGCGAATTGCACGACGACAAAGGAAATCGCCATGATTCCGAAAATCGTGGGGATCATCAGCAGCAGGCGTCGCAGGATGTAGGCGCCCATCGGCAGGTCTTGTCCTTGTCGCTGTTTGGTCGGCTATTTATGACAAAAACCTAACACAATATACTGCGGCGAATTGAGGGGGATCACGGGCAGTTTATCTGGCAACGACGGTTGTATCGAAATCGGAGCGACGGGTGGCAAGCTGGCGATAAAACAGCGGGAGGTGCGGTTCGACCTTTTGAGCCAACAGCACGCATTGCGCAATGTTGTCCTTCGGGTCGTCCCCCTGGCGTAGCGCGGCGATAGCTCGAAAGTGCTCTTCGCGCAGAGCAGCGAAATCGGCGCCGAGGGCCAAGGCGGCGTCGCCGACGAGCAGGTGCACCGGCTCGCGCGTGCTCTTGCCCTTCAAGGCGATCGAGCCGGCGTTGAGGAAGGCCAGGTCGGGGGCCTCGAGGCGGGTGGCTTCAGCGGCGATAATGTCGTAGCCGACGCTCTTGCAGGCATCCTCGAGGCGCGAGGCGACGTTGACCGTATTGCCGACGCAGGAATAATCGAAGCGGGTTTCGAGGCCCATATTACCGACGAGCGCCTCGCCGGTGGCGATGCCGATACCGATGCCGATCTCATCGACCGAGCGCTGCCCGCCTTGAAGATGGAAGGCGTCGGCCAGGTTGAGTTGCCGCAGTGTTTCGCGCATGCCGAGGGCGGCGAGGCAGGCGTGGCGGGCATGGTTTTCGACATCCACCGGTGCATTCCAGAATGCCATCACGGCGTCACCGACGAACTTGTCGATGGTGCCGAAATTCTCGGTGATCCTGGCGCCGAGCGCGCCGAAGAGCGTATTGAGCACATCCAGCAGGCGATGCGGCTCGAGGCTTTCCCCGATGGCGGTGAAATTGCGCATGTCGGCGAACATGACGGTCAGATCGCGAACCTCGCCGCCCAGCTTCAGCCGATCACCGCTGTTCTCGATCTGCGTCAGCAGCGCCGGGGCTACGTAGTGCCCGAAGGCGCGGCGAATCATGCGCCGGTCGGCATCGGTGATGGCGAAGCGGAAAAACACCATTGCCGAATAGACCACGAACGCGCCGAGCAAGGGGAAGCTCGGGTCGATCAGCCAGCCTTTGCTGGTGAAGGCGAGCCAGGCGAGCGTCACTGCGAGGCAAGCGACAAGCATGCCGAAGATCAGCCCGAGCAGCGGTCCGGAAAACAGCACGGCGGTGACGATGACGGCGCCGATCACGACGAAGCCGAGGATTTCGAGGCCGGCGACCCAGTCGCCGCGGGTGAGGAAGTGTCCGGAGAGGATCTGCTCGATCGCCTGCGCGTGGATAGCGACGCCGGGGAGGTTTTCGCCCAGCGGAGTGCCGCGCAGGTCGAGCAGGCCGCTGGCCGAGGTGCCGATGAGGACGACCTGGCCGGCGACGAACGGCGCCTTCGTCTCGTAGTCGGCGGCGAGGATATCTTTGGCGGAAATCGAGAGGTCCGGCGTGAGGTGGCGGAAATAGAGGTTGAGATCGCCGGTTGGGGTGGTGGGGATGGTGATGTCACCCACCCGCACGCTGTCGATAAAGCCCGAGCCCCCGGTTTCGCCCAAGATGACGATGGTTTGCACACCTTGCGCAATCCTCAGGGCCTCGAGCGCCAGCGAGGGGAAGAACTGCTTGCCGTCGCTCCACAACAACGGCAGGCGCTTGATGACGTCGATGGAGTCGCCGATGCTGAGGCTCAAGCCGCCGAGGCCGTGCGCCGCATCCGCCAACGCAGTGATCGGGACTACGGCACCCTCGATCGGCGGTATGGCGGTTGCGGTTCCGCCGCTCACCGCAAAGCCTGCCTTTGGCGCGTCCGGCATGGCGGTCGAAGCGCCCGAAGTACTGAAACCGAGGATCGAGGGGGTCGCTGCCAGCGCCGCTGCAAAATCGGCATCGTAGTCGGCGAGGGCCTGGCCCGCTTGCGCTGCCGGCAGGCTTGCCCCGATGCGGGCCGGCGACATACGGTCGGGCTCTGGGAATAGCATGTCGAAGGCAATGGCTACAGCGCCCATGTCGCCGAGGCGCTGGGTGAGCGTTGCGAGGATGTTGCGCGGCCAGGGCCATTGTCCAATCGCGGCAAGCGAGGCTTCGTCGACATCGATGACCCGCACCGGCAGGTCGGTCTTCGGACGAGGCGCCATCTGCTGGTAAAGATCGAAGGCGACCTCGCGCGCCATCTGCACCGGGTAGGGGTCGGCGAGGCGGAGCGCCGTGAGGGCACCGACAATCGCGAAGCCGAACACGGCCGGGGCGATGCGGCGGCGCCAAAGGGCGTTCACAGCTTCATCGGCCCATCACTTGCAAAGGACGCTCCGCCCGGAGGTGCACGACGCACCTGGGCTCGACAGGCCGCTGCCAGCTCCGCCCATCGGATTTAGGCACGCCCTCGCACGATCGACCTTGAACGGTTGCAACAGCGGCTTTTCCGAGCGCACGTAGCGGAACTGGGAGCGCAAATCCTGTTCCGACTGGCGGGCGAGACCGAGTATGGCGGAGGTGCTGGTGTCGTATACGCCGACAGCGCAGCGGTC
>JAQGKB010000248.1 GCA_028290345.1 Hyphomicrobiales bacterium
CTGAGATCACGGGCGGTTTTGCCGCTCTTAACCTTGGCCGAAGAAAACCCACCCGCGACGCTCACAATCGCGGCATTGTCCATTGCAACAGGGCTCTAGCGGCCAGAGTGCGTCCATTTTCAGCGGCGGGGATAATAAATGGCGGAAAGTCTGGCGTTGCCACGGCTGCAGGCGGCCGTCGATGGCGCCTCGGCCGAGATTCGGCCCGCAGTATCGAGCGTCCGCGTCACCGTCACCAACCGCATCGAAGACGTCGAAGCGGTCTGGCGGCAGATCGAAGCCGATGGCGTGGTTTCGCCGGGGCAAAGCTATGATTTCATCAAGCTCTGGATCAGCGCGCGGGAGATAGCTCCCAACCGGCAGGTTTTCTTGGTGGCCGAAATCGGTGGTGCGCCGATTGCGCTGCTGCCGCTGTTTCGCCGCTCACGCAAGGGCATCAGGCTGCTGACCTGGTTCCCCGGCCCCCATGTCGGGTGCAACGCGCCGCTGGTCGATGCGAAGCGCCTCTCGGCACTCGCGCCGGCCGAACGGGCCGCGCTCTGGAAGCAGATGGCGCGTTCGTTGAGCGGCGCCGACGTGCTGTATTTGCCGGCCATTCCCGAGCAGACACTCGGCTACGAAGGCCTTTTCTCCGAGCTTGGCACGTCGTTGCCGGTCGAAACGCTGTATCAGTCGCGCTTTTCAAGCTGGGAGGAGTGCAACACGACGCAGCGCTCAAAATCCCGCCGCAAGCACGATCGGCAACAGGGCGAGCGGCTCGAGGCGCTGGGCGAGGTCGGCTTCGAGGAAATCTCCGGCGGCCCCGAGGCATTGCCGATTCTTCAGACGATGTTCCGCCAGCGCGCCAAGCGCTTTGTGGAAATGGGCGTCGACGATCCGTTCGCTCCAACCGATATCGCCCGGTTCTACGCCCAGACCGTCGCGCCCGATTCAGGGGTGGCGGTGAAATTGCACGTGCTGCGGCTCAACGGTGACGTGGTCGCGGTGCGCTACAATATCGCCCATGGCGACACTCTTTTCTGCCTGATTTCCTCGATGAGCGCCGATCCGGCGATCCAGACCGGGTCGCCCGGCAAGCAGTGCCTGTTGCGCGTCATGCAGACCGTGTTCGATCAGGGCGTGCGCAATTTCGATATGGGAGCCGGGTTTACCGACGAGAAGCGGCACTGGTGCAATACCCAGACCGGCCTCAGCCAGCACTACCTGCCGCTCAACCGCCGTGGAGAGGCAGCGATTGCCGCGCACGGTGTGTGGCAGGCGCTGCGCGCAAGGATCAAGGCGAACAAGACCCTGCTTGGGCTTGCAAAGCAAGTTCGAGGCACGATGCTGCGGCTGAAGGGCAGCGCGACGCCTGCCGACGAGCCGGCAAGCTCAGAATAGCTTCAGCCCCTTCATCGACACGTGGCCGTTCTTGCCGATGATGATGTGATCGTGCACGGTAATGCCGAGCGGCTTTGCGACATCGGAAATGGCCTTGGTCATGCTCACATCTGCTGCCGAGGGTGTTGGATCGCCGGAGGGATGATTGTGCACCATGATCAAGGCGGTAGCCGAGAGCTCTAACGTCCGGCGGATCACTTCGCGCGGATAGACGGGCGTGTGATCGACGGTCCCGGTCTGCTGCACTTCGTCGGTGATCAACTGGTTCTTCTTGTCGAGGAACAGGATGCGGAACTGCTCCTTGGTTTCATACGCCATCTGCGACCGGCAATAATCGATCAGTGCCGTCCACGAGCCGAGCACAGGCCGGTCCAGCACGATCTTGTCGCGGCTATAGCGTTGCGCCACCGCCTGGATGATCTTGAGGTTGGTAACCGTAGTGTCACCCAGCCCCTTGACCTCTGTCAGACGTTGCGGCGAGGCACCCAGCACCTCGGAGAAAGATCCGAACTTGGTAATCAGAGCCTTGGCGAGTTCCTTGGTGTCACGCTGCGGCAGGAGTTGATGCAGCAGCAATTCCAGCAGCTCGTAATCCTGCAGCGCATTGCCCCCGACTGTATTGAAACGCTCACGGGCTCGTTCCCGGTGCCCGAAATAATGCGGCGTGATCGGCTCGGCGAGCCCGTTCGGCGGTGCTTTGGGAGGGCGCGCCACCCCTAGCGCCGGGCGACGAGTGGATTGAACAGGCCGCGCGGCGATTGGGTGAAAACCTCATGGCCGGTTTCGGTGATGCCGATCGAATGCTCGCACTGGGCCGACAGCGTGCGATCGCGGGTCACCGCGGTCCACCCGTCTGATAGGATTTTGACGTGCGGGCGCCCCAGATTGATCATCGGCTCGATGGTGAAGATCATGCCTGGCTTCAGTTCCGGGCCGGTGCCCGGAATGCCGAAATGCAGGATGTTCGGCTCATCGTGGAAAAGCTGGCCAACGCCATGCCCGACGAAATCCCGCACCACACTGGTGCGCTCGCCCTCAGCATGCTTCTGGATCGCCGCGCCAATATCGCCCGTCGTGTTGCCCGGCAGGGCCGCGGCAAGACCGGCCTCGAAGCTCTCGTAAGTGACCTCGATCAGCCGTTCGGCTTTACGCGTGATTTCCCCGACGGGATACATGCGGCTTGAATCGCCATACCAGCCATCGACGATCAGCGTCAGGTCGATGTTGACGATATCCCCTTCGCGTAAGGGACGCTCGTCGGGAATGCCGTGGCAAACCACGTGGTTGATGGAGGTGCAGATCGAGTGCCGATAACCCTTGTAGAAGAGCGTTGCCGGTATGGCATTGTTATCGCGCGCGAATTCATAGGCAAGCCGATCCAGTTCGAGCGTGGCGACGCCCGGCTCGACCCTGTCGACCAGTAAATCCAGCGCTTCGGCGGTCAACCTGCCGGCCTTGCGCATGCCGGCAAATCCGGCTTCGCCATGCAGAGGAATAACGCCCGAGGTGCGGCGCGCCTTGGTTTCCGCATCCACGTAAGTGATCATGCAATTCTCCTGAACTGACAGCAAAAATAGTCTGCCGCAGGCCGGATTGGAAGGGCTTCCCCATCAACCAATTGTGCAACACGCCGGTAAGTTGGTCGTAGCCGTGTTACTTGACGTTTTCTGCCGGTTCGAGCAACCATGCCGGCCTTTCAAAGTCTTGGTTCAGATTGCATTTCGGCGTCATGCGAAAAGCGAGGGGGCGGCGCGAATGAACGAGAATGAGTTTCGCGATCATCTTGAGGAATACACGAGCCTGCGCACCGAGATCGCGGCGACGACCAAGCTGCTGTACGACACCTTCACCTGGGCGGCACTGGCAAGCGGGGGCATTACCGCATGGCTACTCAGCAATGACACACAGGTCCAAAAGCTCGGGACCGTGCCATCGACGGTCGCCGGGTTCATTCCGTTCGTTCTATCGCTGCTGGCTTGCCTCGGCTTCTATCACTTCAGCGCGGCGATCCTGAGCGTGGCGCGGTATATGCGCAAGCTTGAGGACTTCGTCGCCGCTCCCGGCCTCGGCTGGGAACGGGCGCAACGCGCGGTCGAGTCTGAATCCATCGCCCGGCTGACGCGTATTCGGTTCGGGGCGGGATGGGCAATCCTGATCAGTGCCAATCTACTGGCGGCGATACTTGTTTGAACACCGCAGCTTTGCTTGATTTTTGCACGCGGAGCGGGCATTCCATTCGGCTTGGACGCCAAACCCCGGGCCCGTGATGACTTCCCAATCTTCCGACATCGTGACTGCCGGCCTTCTGGTCATCGGCGACGAAATTCTTTCTGGCCGCACCAAGGACGTGAACATCGCCACCACCGCCGAGTACTGCACCGATCTCGGCATCGAGCTGCGTGAAGTACGGGTCGTCGCCGACGTGACCGACGACATCATTGCGGGGCTGGATGCCCTGCGGTCACGCTACACCTACGTGTTCACCACCGGCGGCATCGGGCCGACGCATGACGACATCACCGCCGATGCCGTCGCCAAGGCGTTTGGCGTGGCGCTGCCGATCAACGACGAGGCGCGCGCCATGCTTGAGACGCGCTGGAAGAGCACCGGTACCGAAGTGAACGCCGCCCGGCTGCGCATGGCGCGCATTCCCGAGGGCGCCAGCCTGATCGTCAATGCGGTCAGCGCGGCGCCGGGATTCCGCATCGGCAACGTGCATGTGATGGCCGGCGTGCCGATCATCATGAAATCCATGCTGGAAGCGATCGCGCCGACCCTGAAGGGCGGCAAGAAGGTGCTTTCCATGAGCGTCGCGGCCGGCGTGGGCGAGGGTGCCGTCGGCGAACAGCTCGGCGCGCTGCAGGAGCAATATCCGGACGTGAAAATGGGCAGCTATCCGCAGATGGGCGCGGGCTACGTGCGTACCGAACTGGTGCTGCGGTCGTCCGACGAGGCCCGGCTCAGGGAAGCCACCGACAAGGTGCGGGCCATGGTCAATGCCGCGCATGCCGCCGCGGGCATTCCGCCACTTGCCGATTGATCGGCCGCATCGACCTTGAACTTGACCGCTACGCGCGACCGAAGGGAATTTTAAGTGAGCAATCCTGCGAATAAATCCTTCCCCGTCACCTGGGATCAGTTTCATCGCGACAGCCGGGCGCTGGCCTGGCGCCTCGCGGCGCTCGGTCCGTTCGATGCCGTGGTGGCGATCGCGCGAGGCGGGCTGGTACCGGCGGCAATCGTCGCGCGTGAACTCAATATCCGCATCGTCGAGAGCGTTGCCGTAAAAAGCTACGATCACCAGTCGAAGGGTGACGTGCGTGTGCTCAAACCGATTTCGGCGGAAATCCTCGCGATGGCCAAGAACGGCAAGAAGGTCTTGCTCGTCGACGATCTGGTCGATACCGGCGCCACCGCCCGCGCGGTTCGCGACATGCTCCCCGGCGCCCATTTCGCGACGGTCTACGCCAAGCCGATGGGCCGCGAGATGGTGGATACCTTCATCACCGAAGTCAGCCAGGACACCTGGATTTTCTTCCCGTGGGATCTCGACGTCACCTATGTGGCGCCGATTTCTGGGGCGACGGACTGAGGGTTCTGCGGGCGCCTATGGTCCGAAATGTTAGTGGGCTGGAATATCAACTAGTGCGATATTTGCCATCGTTGCTGACGTCGGAAACACTTGGACACCAACACGGGTGAGCATCCGTTCGCCTTCAATTTCCCTAAGCAACCTACGGCGTTCAACCGATATGGACCACACAAGCTTGTCGTCCGCCATCAAACAATGGGTGGTGGACATTGAACTGGCTGCAGCCTGCTCGTTAGTTGGAACGGCCAGCATGTCGAGCAGCCCAGCCAGTCGGTTGTCAGGATCGGATACGTGCGAAACGACCTCAAGTGAACCCTCAGGTTCGTAGAATACAACACTTAGTCGGCAGGCTGTGTGCAGCTCTTCACTTACCGGAGCCACAAACGTCTTGCCGAACTTCTCGAGTCTCGCCGTGTAGAATCCGGCAGACTTGGCAGGCTCAAGTAGCTCTCTCCGCGCTTTTAGCGGCAAACAGGTCCATAGCTGTTCCATCTGAAAATGAATCTGCTGACGGAGCCGGGAGCGAGCATCTGAGTGAGTGTTTCCCTTACCGCTTGGAATTCTACCGGTAAGGAGGAGCTCGAAGTGCATTGTGGGTTCCTTGCAATGGTGCGGGCGGCGGGACTCGAACCCGCACGGGTGTACACCCTCAGGATTTTAAGTCCTGTATGTCTACCATTCCATCACGCCCGCACGACGCACCGACGTGATGTGTCACAGGTCGCGGCTGGAGACAATTGTCTCGCAGGTGCCGGGTGTGAATAAGACATCGCCCCCTCGCGGCACGTGCCAATATCGCTTCAGCCTGCGCGCGCTAGCGCCTGCCCGGCCGCGCAAATTCGGATGTGGCCGGAACCTTGGCGCCGCGCCTTCGTTTCTTTTCCATAACGTCGTGAGGAAAGGAGACCATCATGGACAAGGATCGTGTCGAAGGCGCCGGTAAACAGGCCAAGGGCGCCATCAAGGATGCGGCAGGCAAGATGACTGGCGACGTCAAGATGCAGGCGGAAGGCAAGGCCGACAAGGCCACCGGCCAGGTGCAGAGCGCCGTCGGCAAGGCCAAGGACGACATCCGGAACGCTTCCAAGCACTAGCCAGGTGCTTTTGAGTTGAGTAGAGGCCGTCCTTCGGGGCGGCCTTTTTCATGCTCCGACGGCGGCACGCGGCTCAAGTGAAGCTATAGTGCAACCTTACGCAGCCGGGAGCATAGACTTCCGAGGCGATGAGCCGCGGGCTGGTCTTGAACCCGGTAGGCGGAAATAGCGGCACGCCGCCGCCGATGATTTCGGGCACGACGAAGATTTCGAGTTCATCGAGGGCACCGCGTTCGATAAAGGCCATCTGCAGCTTGCCACCACCTATCATCCATACGTCGCCATCCGATAGCGCGCGGAGCCTTTCGATCAGGGGATCGACACCCTGCGACCAGATTTCGAGCTCGCCTTTCGGGTTGGGAAGCGGCCGCGAGGTGACGACGATGGTGCGCTTGTCGGGGTAGAGCCAGTCGATCTCGGGCCTTTCGAGATAGGCATAGGTGTCGCGTCCCATGACGACGGTTCGGATGCCCTTGATGAAGTTGGGGTAGCTGTGCTCGCCCAGGTCCATATCGTACTTGGTCAGCCACTCGAGCGTGCCCTCGGGAGTGGCAATGAAGCCATCGAGGCTCGATGCGATGTAACCGACAATGCGTGCCATCACGTTCTCCTCAACTGTGGTGCGTTCCGTCGATTGAGCCTTGCACTTGAGCGGAATCGGCGGCAAATAACAAGTACGAACAGGGAACATGCCGTGCCGGAATATTGTCTCATCGCCACCGCGATCGGACCCGTCGGGCTCGCCTGGAGCGGGCAGGGGCTGGTGCGGCTGCAACTGCCCTATGCGGATGCCGCGACCACCATCGAGCGGCTGATCGGGCGGCTGTCTGAGCCAGCAGAGGCCCATCCTCCGGCGTGGCTGGAGGCGACGGTGGTGCGTGTGCAGCGCTATTTCGCCGGAACAAAAGTGGATTTTTCGGATGCGCCGCTCGATCTCGACGGCGTGCCCGAATTCCTGCAGCGGCTCTATCGCGAACTGCTGACGATCGGCTGGGGCGAGACCATCACCTATGGCGAATTGGCCGAACGCATGGGTTCGCCCGGCGGGGCGCAGGCAGTGGGGCAGGCGATGGGCAGGAATCCGATCCCGGTGATCGTGCCGTGTCATCGGGTGCTCGCCGCAGGCAACAAGCCGGGCGGTTTTTCGGCGCCGGGCGGCGCCAGCACCAAGCTGCGGCTGCTGGAGTTGGAGGGCGTGCGGTTGGGGGCTCGCGAGAAAGCACAGATGGCGTTTGCGTTCTAGGGCGGCTTGCTTCGCCTGCTCCGCTGTCATCCCGTCGGTGCGGGAAGGACGACTGGGGGACGTGGACGGAGGCGTGCGCGTGGGTAATCCGGTCTTCCCCACCGCCTAGCCATCATCCTGCCGGGACGCTAACGTCCGGGCTGATCCAGGAGAAAGAGTCGCCGATGCTGCTGAAGGCTGACCTGCTGGCCGAGATCAAGGCCGGGAAGATCGACACCGTGTTCCGGCGCTGGAAGCGGGCCACGGTCAAGCCAGGCGGCACGCTGATGACATCGGCGGGCCTGCTGAGCATCGACACCATGGAGCCGATCGCGCTGGATGACGTGAAGCTTGCCGACGTGCAGCGTGCCGGCTTTGCCTCGCTTGCCGATTTTCGCGCGTGGCTCGATACGATGAAGGAGGGCGACCTCTGCATCATCCGGCTGCATTATGCCGGCGAGGATCCGCGCGTTGCCATGCGGCAGAACGGCAATCTCAGCCCGGCCGAACTTGGCGAGATCGACGCGCAATTGGCAAAGCTCGACGTGCGCGGCCCCTGGACCGACAAGGTTCTCCGCCTGATCGGGCAATATCCGGGACGGTTGGCCGAGGAACTGGCGGGCGAGTTCGGGCTGGAGCGGGCGCCGTTCAAGGCGCGCGTGGTCAAGCTCAAGGAACTTGGGCTGACCGAAAGTTTGGACGTGGGGTACCGGCTATCGGCGCGGGGCGAGCGGGTGGTGCGGCATCGCGACGGGTAGGAGGCGGGGCGAGGAAGGAAACGGAAATTCCCGTGTTTGCGGGAATGACGGTGGTGCGCTCAAACTCCTGCCATCCCGCGAAGGCGGGAATCTCCGTTTGAAATCTTGAAGCGGGAAGAACGCCTAGAGCGTGATCCAGTCGTCCTCGTCTTCTTCCGCCATCTCGGCCTCGGGAGCCAGCGGCTCCCATATCGGCGCATAGAGCGAAATTTGGACGGGACTGTCCTTCTGCAATTCTGCAATCATCCATGCGGGAACGAGGTGCTGGTATGGCCCGCGTTCCGGCGTTTCGGATTTCACATGGGATTTGCGCGACATTTGCAACTCCTCAGTTGGCCGGGATTAACCACCGGCTAAACTGATATTGAGCGCTTTCAGATATTAACCGGTCGTAAACGCGCCCGGCGGCGCGGCAATTTCACTGCTTGCGCTTGAAACTGCGCAGGTGGCCCGACTGAGCGACGACCACGTCGGCAATCTTTTCGACCGGCTGGCCGATGGGCACGGCAAGCGCGTTTTCATCGGACGAGGGCGCTTCAAGGGTAGCGAATTGGCTGTCGAGCAGCGACGTCGGCATGAAATGCCCGACCCGCGATTTCATGCGTTCGCCGATGATCTCCCGGTTGCCGTCGAGGTAGACAAAGAGGATCGGCTCACCGGCCTGCTTCACCAGGAACTCGCGATAAATCCGCTTCAGCGCGGAGCAGGCGCCCACGGCCGAGCCCTTGATTTCGGCGGCCTCGTGGAGCGACCGGGCGAGGTTTGCCAGCCACGGCCAGCGATCCTCGTCGGTTAGTGGCGTGCCGGTGCTCATCTTGGCGACATTGGCGGCCGGGTGATAGTCGTCGCCGTCGAGGAACGGCGCGTGCAGACGCCGCGCGATGGCTTTGCCCACCGAGGTCTTGCCGCTCGAGGTAACGCCCATCACGATGATGATGCGGGCCGGCTCAAACCGTCGCGGTGAAGGCGCCATCGACATAAAGGATGTGTCCGTTGACAAAACTTGCGGCGGCCGAGGAGAGGAAGATCGCGGCACCGCCGAGTTCGGAGACTTCGCCCCAGCGGCCCATCGGGGTACGCCTTTCGATCCAGCCGTTGAATTCCGGATCGGCAATCAGTGCGGCGTTGAGCTCGGTGCGGAAGTAGCCGGGCGCGATGCCGTTGATGTTGAGGCCATGCTTGGCCCAATCGGTCGCCATGCCGCGCGTGAGGTTGGCAACGGCCGCCTTGCTAGCGGCGTAGGGCGCGATCGAGGGGCGGGCCAATGTGCTCATCAGCGAGCAGATATTGACGATCTTGCCTGCTTTGCGGGCGATCATCTTCCGAGCCACAGCCTTACCGACGGTAAAGACCGAGGTGACGTTGGTGCGCATCACCTGCTCGAATTTTTCGGCCGGAAAGTCCTCCAGCGGCGAGCGGAACTGCATGCCGGCATTGTTGATCAGGATGTCGATCGGTCCGAGCTCGGCCTCGCAATAATCGATCGCGTCGGCGACGCTCTCCTCGTTGGTGACGTCGAACGCAACGCCCTTTGCCTTGATGCCGCTCTCGGCCAGCTTTTGGGCGGCGAGGCCGAGCGCCTCGGTGTCGCGGCTGTTGAGGATGATTTCCGCGCCGGCACCGCCTAACGCCTCCGCAAGGCCAAAGCCGATGCCGCGGCTGGAGCCGGTGATCAGCGCGCGTTTGCCCGCCAGGCTGAATGCCGCAAGTGAATTCAAGGCTCTATCCCTCCAGCAAAAAAATGCCCTTATCCCGCGATACCGCCTGCCTGCGGCCAGAGCAAGCCGCAAGCGCCGGAGCAACGAGAATTGCTTAAAAAAATTGCGGATTGGACTTCCGTAGCAGGCGGCTTTGTGATGAGTTGGCGCCGCCTTGTGCGACCGTGCGCCGCACGACTTTACCCAATGTGTTGCATAGGAAGGAACGCGTCATGGCGTCAGCGGATATCGGCCTCATCGGGCTTGCGGTTATGGGCTCAAACCTTGCCCTCAACATTGCAGAGCACGGCTACCAGATCGCCGTTCACAATCGCACCGCCGCCAAGATCGACGAATTCGTCAATAGTGCCGGCCCGCTGAAGTCCAAGATCATCGGCAAGGCCGATCTTGCGGAATTCGTTCAGGAAATCAAGCGGCCGCGTTCGATCATCATCATGGTCAAGGCCGGCAAGCCGGTCGACGAAATGATCGAGCAGTTGTTGCCGCACCTGGAGAAGGGCGACGCCATCATCGAGTGCGGCAATTCGCTCTATACCGACACCAATCGCCGGTTCGACTATCTCACGCCCAAGGGTATCGGCTATCTCGGCGTCGGCGTCTCGGGCGGTGAAGAGGGCGCACGCCACGGTCCGTCGATCATGGTCGGCGGCTCGAAGGAGCAGTGGCACAATGCCGAGCCCGTGCTGACCGCGATCGCCGCGAAATTCAAGGGCGAGCCGTGCTGCGCCTATCTGGGTGAAGGCGGCGCCGGCCATTTCGTCAAGACCATCCACAACGGCATCGAATATGGCGACATGCAGATGATCGCCGAGGTCTATGGCGTGATGCGCGACGGCCTGGGGATGAACCCGATCGCCGCTTCGGAAGTGTTCAAGCAGTGGAACAAGGGGCCGCTCAACTCCTATCTGATCGAGATCACCGGCCACGTGCTGGCCTGCGTCGATGCCCAGACCGGCAAGCCGCTGGTGGACCTGATCCTCGACAAGGCCGGCCAGAAGGGCACCGGCCGCTGGTCGGCGATCGTGGCGCAGGAACTGGCGGTTCCGGCAACGGTCATCGAGGGCGCCGTGGCGGCTCGCAGCCTTTCGGCAATGAAGGACGAACGCGTGGCCGCCGAGGCGATCTACGGCAAGCGTAGCGCCGCCAAGGCGGACATCACGCTCGACGTGCTCGAGCAGGCGCTGCTCGCCGGCAAGATCGTTTCCTACGCCCAGGGCTTTGCCGTGATGGCCAAGGCCTCGGAAGAAAACGGCTGGAACCTGCCGCTCGGCACCATCGCCAAGATCTGGCGCGCCGGTTGCATCATCCGCTCGCGCTTCCTCGACCAGATGGCGGCGGCCTACGAAAAGGGCTCCAGCGCCAACCTGCTGGTCGCCCCGGATTTCGTGACCCTGATGAAGGGCGCCCATCCGTCGCTGCGCAAGGTCGTGGCCGCCGGCGCGCTGGGCGAATTCCCGCTGCCGTGCTTGTCGGCGGCGCTGAGCTATTTCGACAGTTACCGGCAGGGGCTGGGCACCGCCAATTTGATCCAGGGCCAGCGTGATTTCTTTGGTGCGCACGGGTTCGAGATTGCGGGACGTGGGCCGGATCAGCATGGAACTTGGCCAAGCACGTTGGGGAACTAAACCCCCAATCGCTCGTCACCCTCGGGCTCGACCCGAGGACCCAACTTCACATCATCGGCGCAAAGTAAGTTGGGTCCTCGGGTCAAGCCCGAGGATGACGACTGAGGGTGGTGGAATTTAAGAAAGACTGGATTGCCCGGATAAACCGGGCAATGACGGTTCACTTTCTGAAGCAGCGAATCGACGAAACCCTCAAATTGGGCCCGTCATTGCCCGGTTTATCCGGGCAATCCAGTCTTTGGCGCGCGGCACTCAACCCACCTACAGCCGCTTGAACATCACCAGCGCATCCACGAACCCCAGCTTCGGATGCTCGAAAGCGCCCGATAGCCGCGTCAGCACCTCGAAGCCGAACGATTGCCAGAGGTGGACGGCAGGTTCGTTCGTCGACACGACGAAGTTGAACTGGATGCCGCGAAAATCCTGCGCGCGGGCGTGCTCGATGGAATGGGCGCAAAGCGCGCGGGCGATGCCGCGGCCGCGGGCGGCTTCGGCGGTGATATAGCCGCAGTTGGCGATGTGGGCTCCCCCGCCTTGCTGGTTCGGGCGGATATAGCTGGCGCCCAGCACGGCGCCGCCGTCGACTGCTACAAAGTTCTGCTTTTCCGGGGAGGCGAAATAGGCACGGCCGGTGGCCTCATCGCAATCCCGGGGGAGGGCGAGGGTTTCGCCGCCACGGGTGATCGGCTCCAGGATCGACCAGATGGCGGGCCAGTCGGCGGGCGTTGCTGGCCGGATTAGCATCAATCGCGAACCGCGTTCTCTTCCGGGCTATCGTGCGGCGGGGTGGCCTGCTGGCCGGGCGGGGCCATGTCGGGGCGCTTGGCGTGGTGGGCGACCGGTTTCCGATGCATCAGATCATAGTGATGGGCGGTGTAGATGAAGACCGCGGCGGCGATGACGATGGTGATGGCAGCGCCGATGAACGGCGCACCGGGGAAATAGCCGGGGGCGCCTTTGTTCTCGATCGTGAAGTAGGAAAACAGCTGCGTCGCCACCAGCGGACCGATGATGGCGGCCAGTGAGTTGACCGCGTTGACCGCGCCCTGCAGTTCGCCCTGCGCGTCATCGGGCACCTGCCGCGATAGCAAGCCGTTGATGGCGGGAGCGGCAAGGCCGCTCAGCGCGCCGATCATCAGGAAGCCGTAGAGGCCGAACGAGGTGTGCACGAAGGCCGTGCCGGTAAAGGCGATCACCGCCGCCAGCATGCCGACGAGCACCGTTGCCCATTCGCCAAAGCGCTTGACGATGGGGCCGATGAGGAACGCCTGGCTGATGGCGAAGCCGATGCCGAAGGCACCGAGCGAGCGGCCGATCTGCGCGGTGGAGAAATTGATGACTTCGATGGTGAAGAAGTTCCACACCGACGGGAACGCCTGGCCTGCAAGTGACAGCAGGAACAGCCCGAACAGCAGCCACAGCACCACCGGATAGCGCCGCAAGGCCAGCATGGCGCCAAAAGGGTTGGCGCGGCGAATATCGAACTTGCGGCGGCGTTCCTTGGGCAGGCTTTCAGGCAGCACGAACAGTCCGAAGAGGAAATTGGCGAAGGCCAGCGCGGCAGCGGCATAGAAGGGCACCCGCGGCCCATACGTGCCCAATTCGCCGCCGATCACCGGGCCGATGATGAAGCCGAGGCCGAAGGCGGCGCCGATCAGGCCGAAGCGCTGCGAGCGTTTTTCGGGGGCGGTGATATCGGCGATATAGGCGGTGGCGGTGGCGACCGCGGCGCCGGAGATGCCGGAAAGCACGCGCCCAAGAAAGAGGAAGCCGATGGCCGGCGCAAAGCCCATCAGCGAGTAATCGAGGGTAAGCCCGATCAGCGACAGCAGCAGCACCGGGCGCCTGCCGAAGCGATCCGAGAGATTGCCCAGAACCGGCGAGAACAGGAACTGCATCAAGGCATAGACGAAAACCAGGTAGCCGCCGATGACGGCCGCGTCGGCCACACGCCCGCCGGTCAACTGTTCGATCAGTTCCGGCAGCACCGGAACGATGATCCCAAGCCCGACCATATCGAGCAGAATCGTCACCAGGATGCAGACGAGGGTTAGCCGTGAATTCTTGGAAACTGCCATGCGAGGGTTGGAATCTTTCTGATTTCGGCTGCAGTTGACACATGGCCACGCCGCAAGGCAAGCGGAACAGCCCTCAGCATCATGGTCTCAGACCATGCAGACATAACGGCGGAGGGGCAATTAAGCTTCAAACGGCGCGACTGGGTGCCAGCATTTCAACTTCGGGGGCGGCATCGAAGCCGTAAAGCCAATCCAGACGGCTGAAATGCGCGGTCGGCCCCTGACCGCGGATGACCAGATCGCGCGCCAGGGTAAGCGGCCAGGCCATGTGGAATGCCCGGCCATTCTCAGCGGAGAGTCTTTGCACGCGCTGGATACGTGGCAACCGCATGCTGGCAAAGCGCGTGAAAGCAGATTCGGCCGTGGGTTCGGTCATCAGCAGCGGCGCCAGGATTGCCGCGTCCTCGATGCTCATTGCCGCGCCCTGGGCCTGGAACGGCAGCATGGCATGGGCGGCGTCGCCGATGAGCCCGATTGCGCCCTGGTGCCATTTCTCCGTCGTCACCGTGGCCACGGGCCAATAGCCCCAGTCATCCTTGGCTGCAGCCATGATCGCGGCAAAGGCGCGGGAGCGCAGCGCTGCGGGCGGCAGGTTGGGATGCCGGGGCGTTTCGCCGAAGCTGGCCCCGCCATGTTCCTTGGCAAACAGGGCGATATTGAATTTCTTGCGGTGAGGCAGCGGGTAGCAGACCGCGTGATAGCCGGGGCCAAAGAACAGGCTGGTGCGATCGAGGGCGGCAATGCCTTGCAGCGCCTCGTAGTCGACCAGCGCGCGCCAGGCGATATGGTCCATGTAGCTTGCAGCGTCGCCATGCAGGACATTGTTGCGCGTATAGGAATTGACGCCGTCGGCGCCGACGAAGGCGAAAGCCCGCACCTGCCGCGATCGTGCCCCCTGGTCCTTGATCGCGATGGAAACGCCCCGGGATTGGTTGGTGACCTCGAAGCTTTCGACGCCGAAGACGACATCGATATTGGCAAAGCGCCGCGAGGCGCGGAACAGAATTTCGGCCAGGTCGCCGCGGTGCATCACCGCGTAGGGCGCGCCGAAACGCTCGCGGATCGCGGCGCCGAGCGCAAGGGTGGTCAGTGGCTGGTCGGCGCCAAAGGGATAGAGATCGAGCCCTAGCGGCTCAAAACTTCTGGCGGTCAGCGCGCGGTCGAGGCCAAGCTGGTTGAGCACGCGCCGCGCGTTGGGGCTCAATTGCAGGCCGGCGCCGAATTCCTGGATCGTGGCGTTGCGCTCAAGCACCACCACCATCGCGCCAAACTTTGCGAGTGCCAGTGCCAGTGTCAGTCCGGCAATGCCCGCTCCGGCGATATAGACGGTTCTGCCGGCAGTGGGCATTGGCGCTTAGGCGAGCTCGAAGACGGCCGAAAGCGGCTCCGACGTGCCGGCGGCAAGCTCGGGGTGGTAGACATAGAGCGTCGAGCAGTAGGGACAGACGATCTCGTTGTCCTTGCCGATGTCCAGGAACACGTGCGGATGGTCGAACGGGGGCAATGCACCGACGCACTGGAATTCCTTCGAGCCGACCAGGATGCGCGGCAGCCCGTCGCTGTTGTGGAAATGAGGAACGCTCGAATGTGCCATCCGTCAGCCCTTGCACTGATGCTTGAGAACGGCGCGACCATAACGAAGGGGATTGGGAAATGAAAGTGGAACCGGCCACCGAGCGCGTGACGAATTCGGCATTTGGACGCTGCTCCGCCGTTTGCTAAAAGCGCGGCACTTCATGCAACAACAGGCCGCTTGCCATGCCCAGCTTTTCCTCGAACGGTGTTCGCATCGCTTATGACGTCTATGGCGAGGGGCGGCCGATCCTGCTGATCCATGGTTTTGCGTCGAGCGGGCAGGTGAACTGGGTCGCTCCGGGCTGGGTGGATAGCCTGACCAAGGCGGGATACCAGGCGATCACCATCGACAATCGCGGCCATGGCGAGTCGCAGAAGCTCTATGACCCGCAGCTCTACTTTGCCCACGAAATGGCGGACGATGCATTGCGGCTGCTCGATCACCTGAAGATCCAGCGCACGGCCGTGATGGGTTACTCGATGGGAGCCCGCATCACCGCATTCCTGGCGCTCAAGGCGCCCGAGCGGCTGACCTGCGCGATTTTCGGCGGCATGGGCATCAACCTGATAAACGGGCTGGAGGACTCAGAGGAGATCATTGCAGGGCTCACCGCCGAGACACTGGCGGAAGTGAAACACCCGACGGGACGCCAGTTCCGAATCTTTGCCGAACACTCGGGAGCCGACCGGGCGGTGCTCGCCGCCTGCATGATCACCTCGCGCGAGCCGATGCGTGAAGCCGATGTGCGCAAGATTTCGATACCGACACTGGTCGCGGTCGGTGGAGGGGACGAAATGGCCGGCGCCCCGGAAGCACTGGCGGCGCTGCTGCCGCAGGGCGAAGCGTTCGTTGTCGGCAAGCGCAATCACATGCTTGCGACCGGCGATCCCGCGTTCAAGCGAGCGGCGCTGGAGTTTCTGGCACGGCACGATCACGCATGAGCCAAAAGTGAACCATTTTTAGCGTCGGGGCTTTGTTTGTGAGCACCATATACTCTATATCGGTGTCCAACGATGGAGAGCCTGATGAATACGCACCACCCGAGCAAAGCCACGAATGTGCAAGCCATAGATCCGGTTTGGGCGGCGATCGTGCAGGGCGCGCGCGACATCATGGTCAAGGAGCCTTCGCTCTCCAATCTCGTGGTCTCGACGGTGCTCAATCACGAAAGTTTTGAGGCCTCGCTTGCACACCGCCTTGCCGAACGGCTCGACCACAGCGATGTTTCGGCCGATCTGATCCGGCAGGCTTTTCACGAAGCGCTGGAATTCCGGCCCGAAATTGGAGCGGAAGCGCGCGCCGACCTGGCCGCAACGCTCGAGCGTGATCCAGCTTGCCATCGCGCCATCGAGCCGCTGCTGTTCTTCAAAGGCTATCAGGCCATCCAGACGCATCGCTTCGCCTATGCGCTGCTCAAGGCCGGGCGGCGCGACTTCGCGCTCTACCTACAGAGCCGGTCGAGCCAGGTGTTCCAGGTCGATATCAATCCGGCGGTGAAGATGGGTCGCGGCATCATGCTCGATCACGGTACCGGCGTCGTCATCGGCGAGACCGCCGTTGTTGGCGACAATGTCTCCATCCTGCAGGGGGTTACGCTCGGTGGTACCGGCAAATCCAATCAGGATCGCCATCCCAAGATCGGCAATGGCGTGCTGATCGGGGCAGGGGCCAAGGTGCTCGGTAATATCCGCGTTGGTGATTGCTCACGCATCGGCGCCGGATCGGTGGTGCTCAAGGAAGTGCCACCCCATGTAACGGTCGCCGGCGTGCCGGCGAAAGTCATCGGCGAGGCAGGCTGTGCGCAGCCGGCGCTGGTCATGGACCAGGTCGTCATGGTGCACGACGCGGCGGAATAAGTTCGATCGGAACGGGAAAAATCCCGCTCCGGCATTGCGGTGGGGATTTTGGGCACTAGAGTGACCCTCCCTACAATTTTCGATCAGGAGCGGTCAGTGAACCACCCGGAAATCATCAAGCTCCAAAAATTTCTGCAGCAGAAGTTTTCCAATCGCGGCATCGACGTGCGGCCGCGCAACAAGCAGAACGACAGCGTCGAGGTCTATCTCGGGGAAGAGTTCCTGGGACTGATCTATGTCGATGACGAGGACGGCGACCGGTCGTACAATTTCCAGATGGCGATCCTCGACGTCGACCTGGAAGATATCCGCTAGCGGCCGTCTGCTTCAGTTTAACCCGATCTTTGAGAGCATGGCTTTCATTTCGGGATCGAACTTCTGCCAAGACCACAGCACGTCATCGTCAAAATCGTAGATTGCGGCGATGCCGGTGCTGAATTGTACCGTGCGCAAGCAGCGCGAGGTGGTGGCGCCTTCGACGGGCGCCATGCACTTGGCGACGAACGGCGCCGATGACAGCGCGTCATACCAGACGGTTTCGTTCTGGAACCCCTCGCTGCCGTAGAGCGGCTTTCCGATCAACCCCGGCGGCCCTGCCAGTTCATTGGGCAAGAACTGGTGCAGATAGACGCCGTCCAGCAGGCTGGCGCTTGGCCGCACCTGGCTGCGCGGCACCAATGTCACGTTGATCGTCCGGGTTTCGCCGTGCTCGCCGAGCGGCAGGGACAGGTGCAGATCCACCTCGGTCGCAAAGCCTTCCGACTTGCCCTCTGCATCGCGGAACCATGACACCGGAATGTTGAGATCGGTGCCCACCAAGGTCCGTTTCAGCGTGGTCTCGCCACCTGCTATCTGCGACCGGCCTTGGGCATGGCTCAAGCCAAGCAATCCATAAGCCAGCGCCAGACCGCCGAGCGCGACGACCAGGGCCATTGCCATCAAGTTGTAGCCGAGAGGATGAATTTCGTGTTTTGGCCCGGAGGCGGAGGTCATTTTGCGCATTAACCAGATTCGCCGAGGCAGCGTGACTCCGAAGCAGGCGCCCGATATGCTTAATAAAGGGTTAATCGATCGCCGCGGGCGGTGCGATCGTTTCGGGGGTTTTCATATGACACACGAATTGTTCGTGGCGGCCTACATCATGTCGGTGGGCCTGTGCATCGCGGGGGCGGGCACACATCTCTACCAGGCGCTGCTGAAGGAGCCGGCCATGCTCCGCTATGACGGCACGACCTACATTCGCTCGCTTGGTCACGTGGCCATGAGCTTTGTTTGCGGGCCCTACATCATGCTGCAGCTCGGCTGGCGGCAGGAGAGCGATGGAACGTTGTCGGTCGGGTCGGTGCTGCTGTCGGCAATGGTTGCCTTCGGCTGGAGCTTCATCACCGGATTGCTGTTCCTCGGTGCCTATTTCGCCGTCCACGGATAAGCGCACGCAATTCACGATCGCTGCATAGCAATAAGGCCGGTCTCGCGAAGAGACCGGCCTTATTCGTCAGACCACCCACCAGGGGGAGAAAGGGAAGGTCCGGAACTGAAAGGGCTCAGCGCTTGGCTGTGATGATGGCGTCGCGCTCGTCGTCGATGCCGACCCATTGGGCCGCATTGGCCTGCGATTGGCGCTTGATGAAATGGTACCGGCTATCGGTCCAGACGCGGACCATGCCGTCCTGATTGTCGAGCACGAGGTCGCCGCGATCCGTGCGGACCATCAGCACCGCGTGGCCGTCGCCATTGTCTTCCTTGACCACCGTCATCAGCAGCGCGCTGGCCGGCCAGCCATCGCCGATCAGCTGCTTGCGTTTGGCCAGTGCGATATCCTCGCAGTCGCCAAAGCCATGCGGGTAGGTCCAGAATTCCGCGATATGGTAGAGATCCTGATCGGTTTCCGGCACGATGGTGGCATTGAGATCGGCATTGACATCGAGCAATTGCTGCCATTTGGCCGGATCAAGCGTGACCGCGTCGACCACCTTGGCATTTGCGGCGCATTCGCTGCGCAGGCGCTGGCAGAATTCGGCCGCGCCGACAGGAATACTGGTCGGCCCGGTGACCGGCGCGAAAGCGGCGTTGTTGACATTGGTCAGCTGCGATGCGGCCGATGGTGCGGTCAGCGCCAACAAGGCAATCAGCGCCGCGCCAAGCATCCTAGTGATGGATTTCGTAGTGGGCATAATCGTGAACTCCCCGATGGAGAGCACGATGCCTGTGCGGAATTGCCCCGATGCCAAAACTGCAATGCAGTTTTTAAGCGAAGTTTATGGAGTGGGGTAAGGAAGCGTTAGGGATGCGATGGGGTCCGCCGCTCTGCTCCAGCGTTCCAGCGTTCGCTGGAATGACGTGGTGGAGATAGGACACGGTGGAGCAAGGGAGCCGTTGGGGATGTGGAAGGTGTCCGCGGCCTTGTCACAGCCACAGTGTCATTCCCGTCTGCGCGGGACAAACCAAGCGGATGCTTGCCTAGTTGAGCCGCAGGTTCTGCTGCACGACCCCCAGCATTTCCTGCGCTGAAACGAATTCGACGGCGACGCCGTCCGGAAAGTGCCGCACCACGCGGGCGCGCATGCGGCCAAGGGTGACCGGCGTGCCCATGGCCGGGCGCACCGCCAGCTCGATTGCAGCGCCCGAGAGCGAAATGTCGATGATCTTGCAGTTGTAGCGTCGTCCGTCATCCAGCACGACAGTCGAATGCCGGTTGTCCGGGACAACGCGCTCGTGCCGGCGATCCTCGGGAAGGTTGAGGATATCCTTGTTGGCGAGCCAAGTGAGTTGGGCGGCCATCTTGTCGCGCTTGCGCGCCGAAGCGGACACTTCCATCAGGAAACCGCCCTCGACAGCTTCGATGATAGCGCCTTCGATACGACCGATGTGATCGAGATAGGCGATGATCTTTTCGCCCACGATGCCAGTGACCGGTGCGATCACCACGGCATCGCCAGGGGACATTTCGAGGACCTGGCACGGAAACTCGCGGCGATCGGCAAGCATATAGCGTCCCAGCACGGAGATTTTCACGCGCTGAAAGCGGGGCATGTCCGCCTGGCTGCGACGCGGCGGAGCAGATTGGATCGTGGAGGTGTTTTCTTCAAACATGAGCGTGTGGGGGCCAGTGCCACTAATCTTGACACGGCCCACGCTACGCAAGTTTAGTTAACTGTTGGTAAGGTTACTGCCTTCCGCCGTCGATTACCGCAAGGTGTGCGTACCGGCGGGCTGAGCGGCCATAAACCGTCGAAGCCATTGGCATCGGCGAGGAACCGGCGCTGTAGGCGACATCGGACGCAATATCCTTGGCCATATCCTCAAGCGTGACATCGTCGGGCCAGATCAGGCGCAGGCCGGTGATCCGCTGTTCCATGATCGGCTGCACGCCCAACCAATAGGGCTCATCGAGCGCCGTCATGGCGCCGAGCAGCCGAGTCTGGGTCGAACCGTTATGACGAATCGGCAGCAGGATGGTTTCGAAGGAGAGTTTTGTGTGAACCGCCGTGGTGCCCTGGAAGGTGATGAGGGCGGCCGCATGGTCTTCGGTCACCGCGCGAATCAGTGTTTCCATGGCGTCGCGGTCGCGCTCGTGCCACAGGCGGGAGAAGGAACGCGCCTTCAACTCGCGGCAATAGGCAGTGCAGAGATGCGATCCGGCAAGCCGGAAGGCGAATTTGCTATCGTCGCCCGCCTCGAGAATAAAGGTGTTGGCCAGCGCCCCGCGAATCTTGGTCGGATCGATATCGCGACGGTCCGGTGCGCTACGTGCGCCGCGCAACGTGTTCCAATAGTCGTAGAGCGTTTTCGTGCTCAGTTTTTGCATCGTGCCGGCCCCATAATCATTTGCGATGGCGCTCCAGACTGAACGCCCCGCCGCAGAGCCACAGTGGCAAAAACCGAGGTCGAAATCGCCCTTAAACAATCCTTAAGGTTAATGCGGGTTGCGTCATGTGGAAAACTAAGTGATTTGCGCTAACAACAGGCCGAATGGAGATCACTTGATGAGCGACGAGCACGACAAGGCGCAAACGCCGATAGATCAAGGGCCGCAGCCGATTTTCCTGTTGCCGGGCGTGGTCAGCGCGTTGGCTGGGATAATGATCGTCATTCATCTGGCGTCAACCTTCGTTTTTAACGATGAGGGGCGCATTAACTTTGCGCTCTGGTTTGGTTTCATCCCGGTACGACTGCTGGCGTCGGATCAATTTCCGGGCGGATGGCTGCCGCTGCTGTGGACTCCCATCACGCATGCCTTCCTGCACCAGGGGTGGGAACACCTGATCGGCAACGTGGCCTGGCTGCTGATTTTCGGAACCCCGGTCGCGAGGCGGTATGGCGCCATTCCGACCCTCGTTATTTTTCTCGTCAGTTGTGTGGTGGGCGCGCTGGCCTTTGCGGCGACGACTTTGCCGTCGGAGGCCTATCTGATCGGTGCCTCCGGGGGCATTGCCGGCCTGACCGGCGCAGCCGTCCGGTTCATCTTCCAGCCGGAAATCGTCGCAGTGCACCCGGAGACGGGGGAACGCGTTCTACTCGGCCGGCAGCTTGCCAGCATCAGCGATGTCGCCAAATCGCCGACGGCTCGCAATTTTGCGCTGATCTGGATCGTGTTCAACGGCATTGTTCCGTTGTTGCCGCTGTTGATCCACGCCGACGTGCAGATCGCCTGGCAGGCGCATCTTGGGGGATTCTTCACCGGGTTTTTCCTGGTGCCGCTGTTCGAGCGAAAGCGCGCCGAAGTGCCGCCAGTAGTCTGATGTTTGGTCCAATACCTAAGTAGTTCTGCGTGTTGCTGATGCAATCCGAATAGCAGCATTCGGATTAGTGCGCATTGTTCGCAAATATTCTTCGTGTACTCCCTGAAATGGAGATGAAATCTATTTCAGGAGTCGCATGATGACTAAGACTGTTCTTGTCGCGCTGGGCTCCTTTGCCCTTTTTGCCGGCCCCGCCTTTGCAGCGGATCTTCCCATGCTAGCGCCGTCGGCTCCGATGGCGGTGACGTCCTCCTATGATTGGACCGGCCCCTATGTCGGTGCCGTGGTCGGCTACGGGCAAGGTACGGTGAGTATCGCGACACCGCCCAGTTTCATTCTCTCGCGATCGGATACCTTTGATGTCAGCGGCTTGATGGGCGGCCTTACTGCTGGCTACAACTATCAAGTCGACAGCTTCGTGCTGGGCATCGAAGGCGACATCTCCTGGAGCGGCGAGAGAGGCACGGGACATCCTCTCGATGCCTCCGCAACCCCGGCAGTCCCGAGCGAGAGCTTGGATTGGCTCGGCACGCTGCGGGCGCGTGCCGGCGTTGCCGCCGATCGTTTCCTGATCTACGGCACGGCAGGCGTGGCCTTCGGCGGGCTCAGCGGTTCGGTGACCAACGTTACAACGCCCGGCGACACGCGGAACGTCAGCGGCACCCAGGCGGGATGGACGGCCGGCATAGGCGCCGAATATGCGCTTGCCGACAACATCACCATCAAGGCCGAATACCTATACGTGGACCTCGGCACGAAATCCTACGTGGCTACCGGCCCGATACTGGATTTCCCGTTCGACAATCACTTCGCAACCCACATCGTCCGCGCCGGCCTGAACTTCAAGTTCTAGGCCGCTGTCCGACCTTGCCGCCCCTGGGGGCTCCAGCCGATGCTGGAGCCTCCGAATATGACACCAGATAAGACTAGCAGACAGAACGAGTTGCTGGATGACGTTGCTCAAGTTGATTGTTGGTGCCTATCGTGGCGCGCTGCGCCGATATCAATCCGACTGGCATCCGTGGACCACTGACCGAAAAGTCATGCTGATCAACGGCGGGTTTGCGTATCGCGGCGATATAGTGCTGCGGCGCCGGCTGGAGGCGCATTGGGAATACGCTCGGCAGCCGCGCTTGCCGTTCTGAGCTTGAGCCGCACGCGCGTAATCTATTTCGAGTAGACGTCCTTGGGATCGAACAGTTTTGGTTCGCCCGTATCCACCAGAGTGGCTGCGCCGCCCGCAACCGTCACGCGCCGGTAGAAGCAGCTCTTGCGCCCCGTGTGGCAGGCGGCGCCGCGCCCGGTCTGCTCCACCAGCACCAGCAGCGCATCCTGATCGCAGTCAACGCGGATTTCGACGAGCTTTTGAAGCTCGCCCGAAGTTTCACCCTTCTTCCAGATCTTTGCCCGCGAGCGCGACCAATAGTGCACTTCGCCCGACTCGAGGGTGCGTGACAGGGCCTCGGCGTTCATGTGCGCCAGCATCAGCACCTGGCCCGAAATCGCCTCGATGGTCACCGCGGTGACAAGGCCGTCGCGATCGAAGCGCGGCGCCAACACCTCGCCTTCTTCGATGGCGTCATGCGAGAGGGTTTTTGCGTCGGCGAAGGTGATGCTCATACCGGGGTTATAGTTGAGCTATCGCTTCCCCACTAGCGCATAGAACCGATCCTGCTCGGAGCGATCCTCGGCGAACACGCCGGTGAAGCGATGGGTGAGGGTGGAGGCGCCCTGGACGTGGACGCCGCGCATCGACATGCACATGTGCTCGGCCTCGATCATCACGGCAGCGCCGCGGGGATTGAGATTCTCATTGATGGCATCGATGATCTGAGCGGTGAGGTTCTCCTGCGTCTGCAACCGTTTGGCGAAGATTTCGACCACGCGGGCGAGCTTTGAGAGACCTACCACGCCATCATGCGGCAGGTACGCGATGTGCGCCTTGCCGACAAACGGCACCATGTGATGCTCGCAATGCGAATGGAACGGGATGTCGCGCAGCAACACGATGTCGTCGTAGCCGCCTACCTCCTTGAAGGTGCGCTTCAGGATTTCCGCAGGGTCCTGGTCATAGCCGCCGTAGAGTTCCTTATAGGCCTTGGCCACGCGACGTGGGGTATCGACAAGCCCTTCGCGGTCCGGGTCGTCGCCGGTCCACGCGATCAAAGTGCGGACCGCCGCCTCGACTTCCGACTGCGATGGGCGGAGGCGCGGCGGCTTCGGCGCAAGCGTGGTGACAGTGCTAGCTTTTACGGTCGCGTCCATGCGCGCGCTTCCTTTTGTCCTGGGCATAGCTACAACGAAGCCCGATCGCTCTTTGCTCAATTTCTTGGACCGTGGATTTTCGGACCGTCGGCCCCTGACAGTCCGTATCAGGTTACTTATATAGGCTGGGTTATCAGCACGACAAGAAACAGAATTGTTCGGTTTATGGAACTCAGCGATCTCTATTCCGAAAAGATCCTCGAAATTGCCAGCAATCAACCATTGCCCGGCAGGCTTGACAATCCGGATGCCTCGTCGCGCAAGGTCAGCCGTGTTTGCGGCTCGGCGATCGAGGTGGATATCAAGGTTTTGGACGGGGTGATCGTCGGCTACGGGCATGAAATTTCGGCCTGTGCGCTGGGGCAGACTTCGGCGGCAATTGTAGCGCGGCAGATCGTTGGCACCACGGCGGCAGAATTTCGGGATGTCAGGCTGCAGATGACCGCAATGCTCAAGGCGGATGGCGCCCCACCAAGCGGCAAGTGGGACGATCTGCGCTATCTGGAGCCGGTGCGCGAGTACAAGCCGCGGCATACCTCGACATTGCTGGTGTTCGAAGCGGTGGTGGATGCGCTCGACAAGATCGAGGCGAAAGGTGAGTCCGCCGAGTCGCTTGGCGCAAAAAGCTGATGCAAAGAATCGCGACGGTCTTCTGGAGCGCCGTCGACCTGCCGTTCAAGTTCGCGGCGGTGTTTTTGATCACGGTCTACCGCTACACGCTCTCGGCCTTGGTCGGGCGGACGTGCAGGCACCTGCCAACCTGTTCGGAATATACGCGCGACGCGATATGGAAGTTTGGCTTTTGGCCCGGTGGCTGGATGGGGCTGGCGCGGTTCAGCCGCTGCCGGCCTGGCGGGACGCACGGCTATGATCCGGTGCCGGAGATGGTTCCGGGCGGGGCGCGGTGGTATGTGCCGTGGGCGTATGGAAGGTGGCGGTAGGGGCCGTGCAAGGCCCTCGTGGTTCGAGGGTCGCTGCGCTCCCGCCTCACCATGAGGGCTGATAGGTGTGGAATCCCTCACCTCTCGTCACCCTCGCGCTCGACGCGAGGGCCCAGACTGCGTGCGCTGGTGCTTGCCACAAGTCTGGGTTCTCGCGTCGAGCGCGAGAATGACGAGCCGGGGGGTGGGGCTGGGTTCTCGCGTCGAGCGCGAGAATGACGAATGAGGGGGTGGCGAGCCGATCGAGCGAGGCACGTGGCACTGAACGCGAGGGGATGGGCCGAGCTTGCAGCCTAAGGCTGGCTTTCGCGCCAATCCGTGCTAATGAGCCTCCCTTGCCGTTGCACAGCCAAACTGTACATCGCTGCGCAGGCAAACTGTACAAACACAATTTCCATGGAGATCCAAATGATCAAGGTGATGTTCCCAGACGGTGCGGTTCGCGAATTCACGCGCGGCACCACCGGGACCACCGTGGTCGAGTCCATCTCCAAGAGCCTGGCGAAAAAGACCGTTGCCATGCGTTGGAACGGGGTCCTGACGGACTTGTCCGATGTGCTCGAGGATGATGGCAAGATCGAATTCGTCATGCGCGACAG
>JAQGKB010000267.1 GCA_028290345.1 Hyphomicrobiales bacterium
ACGTTCCAGCCGGCGCGGCCGCCGCTGATGTGGTCGATCGAGGCATAGCGCCGGGCCACGTGGTACGGTTCGTTGTACGTGGTCGACGAGGTGGCCACCAAACCGATGTTGCGCGTCATCGGCGCAAGGGCCGCGAGGAGGGTGAGCGGCTCGAGTTCCACATTCTCGTGAGAGTGGCTGAGTGAACCGCGCGGCTCATCCTTGGCGCGAATTGCGACGCCATCGGCGAGGAAAACCATGTCGAACTTCGCCCGCTCGGCGGCTTGGACCGCTTCAAGGAAGCAATTGAAATCCTCGGCGCTGTCGGCGCGAGTCTCCGGATGACGCCAGGCAGCGGTGTGATAGCCAAGCCTTCGGATCGAAAGGCCGAGTTTCATCTGTCTGTTGCTCATGGACGTCTGATCTCCGAGATGAGAAATTGAAATGTATTGGGCGGCCGCCGGTCGCCGAATGAGAACTGGAAACCTCGCCGGAGGGCGGCGCGATTGGATTGTGGAACAGGTCTGCAGGATCTCCCGAATGGGCGAGACGGGAGCGGACCTGCAAGGCTTGCGCAAGCATTCGGGGGTTTGGCGAAATTGAGTATATGCTTTTTTTGAAAAGTAGAGTTTCTCGCACGACGTCAGCGGAGATTGGCCCGACGCCCAGGGTGGCCAGAGGCTGGCGAGCCGCGGGGGCGGGCGCTCCGGCGCATATGCCTTGACGATCCCTCGGGAAAATGACGGAATGGCATGGAGCCTGCGGCGAGGTTGCAGTTGCTCCGCCCTCGGCACATCCCTCGGAGCTGTTGAGCTTTTGCGCTGCCGCCTCCTTTGAGTAATGCCACCGGAACGCGGACCGGCTGGCAAATGAGGAACAGCTCGCCGATGTATCGACGGAGAAGCGGTGAAAGTTGAATAAATTCCAAGATATACTGGCGTTTGTGAGGGTCGCCGAACTCGGTAGCTTTACAACCGCCGCCCGCGCGCTATCGATCTCCACCTCCGCAGTGACAAAGAGCATAAATCGGGTCGAGGGCGACCTTGGCGTGCAGTTGTTGCACCGCACCACACGTCAGATGCACCTCACGGACTACGGCCGCGAGTACTTCGAGCGCTGCACGGGTATTCTCGGGGACTTGGATGCCGCCGAGGCCGAGATAAGGAAAACCCAAACCGAACTATCCGGCATGGTGAAGATTTCCGTCACCCCCTCGTTCGGACGGAAAACGCTTATCCCCGCACTCAATGAATTCTACCGGCGGTACCCGAAGCTGGTGCTCGAATTATCCCTCAAGGTCCGGAGCGCCAACCCCGTCGAGGGCGGCTTCGACCTTGCGGTACACGCGGGCAGGCTGGCGGATTCGGGCCTCGTCACCCGGAGCCTGATCAAAGGACCACGCAAGACCGTCGCTTCGCCGGCCTATCTGGAAAGGATGGGCATTCCCAAGCAGCCCAAAGATCTCATAGGCCACAATTGCATCGTCGGCACCTTTGGCGCGGCGAGCCCGTTCGGTCCCGGCTGGTTGTTTCGGGATGCGTCAGGCCGCGAGGAAGTGGTTCGCGTTTCGGGATCGCTCGGGGTTGATAGCGGTGACGTGCTCCGCGAGGCCGCCTTGGCCGGCATCGGCATTGCACAGGCGACGTACTGGCTGTTTCAGGAAGAGATCCAGAACGGCAAGCTGGTGCCGCTCCTTGAAAACTATGAGATCGAGGCCGAGCCGATATCGATCGTTTTTCCGGCGCACCGGCATGTACCCGCCAAGGTGAGGGCGGTGGTCGATTACCTCCTGGAGATCACCGCACCTTCAAATAAGCCGGCGAGTCCTGGACCGGGGCCCGACGAGTTGAACCCTTAGAAGTCAAAACAGATTGCTGCTGCTGTGGAAACTGCCGGACCTTGCATGCCCTCCGGCCCGCTTGTGCATCCCGCGGTGCGATTTCGGCAATTTCCTGTGTTTTGCGCGTTTTCGCTCCAATGCGCACACTTATGATGCACGCGCCTAATGTGGATAGAAATTTCGCTAAGAAAACAACGTGCGTTGATAACCACAACGGGCCGCAAGACTGTGTCCGTGCCCAGTTTTACAGCAGCTTCTTGAGCGGGGTGGGTTTTTTTCTTTTGGAAAGGCACTATTTCCATAAGGGCCACTTCCCATCCCCGGTTTTGCGCCGAACAGTGGCGAAATGAAGCAGGCACTCCCGACCGTTTGCGGCCGAACGCGTCGCCGGAAAATCAGCAAAATCCTCTACGGCATCGAGATGTTTCTTGGTGCCGCCGGCCAGCTACCTGACACCGAAAGCAAGGACGCGACCTACCGATACTATCACCGCCCGGGCCACTCGACGCCGACATCAGGCTCTGCCGCTGACGAGGTGCAATGTTATGAAATGCGCAAGAAAGGTTTTCCATGAGACGACAGTTTAGAGCCGCCATCGTTGGCCTTGTGTTCAGTACCGCCACATTTGCCGGACTTTTGTCCCCGACGTTTGCTCAAGATGCGAACACCATCACCATAGCTCAGCAAGTCGATGCGCTGACCATGGATCCGGCCAAGCATTCGTCTTTGCCCACCGCCAATATCCTGTTCCAGATCTACGAAGCGCTGGTGACAAAGAATGCGGCCGGCGATTTTGTGCCGGACCTGGCGAAGGAATGGAGCAATCCGGACTCCCTCACCTGGCGGTTCAAGCTGCGCCAAGGCGTCAAGTTCCAGAATGGCGAAGCGTTCAACGCCAATGCCGTGAAATTCACCTTTGATCGGGCGCTCGATCCCAAGTTCAAGGCACCGTACTTTTCGCGCATCTCGGCGATCAAGTCGGTCAATATCGTTGACGACTACACTGTCGACTTCAAGACGGCGGCGCCATTTCCAACCATGCTGTCGTCGCTCTACGAAGCCTCCTTTGCCGCGATGATCGTGCCGCCCAAGTACATTGCCGACAACGGGCCGGATATCCTGGCCACCAAACCAATCGGAACCGGACCCTACAAATTCGTCGAATGGCGCAAGGACGATCAGATCGTTCTGGAAGCCAATCCCGACTACTGGGGTGGCGCGCCGGCAATCAAGAAAGTGATCTTCCGCCCGATCAAGGAAGTGCGCACGCGCATCGCCGAGCTACAGAGCGGGGGAGCCGATATCGCCGTCGATATCCCGCCCGAGGACGTAGCGGGACTGCAGGGCGGCAGCACCAAGGTTGCTTCCATTGGCAGCGACATGGTCTACTTTTTTGCCTTCAATACCATCGAGAAGGGGCCGCTGCAGAACAAGCTGGTTCGGCAGGCTTTGAACTACGCCATCGATGTCGATGCCATTCGGCAGGCTATTCTGGGCGGAATGGGTACGGACGTGGCCTTGACCCTGCCGGCATCGTCCTTCGGTTACGACCCGGCTTGGAAGCCCTATCCCTATGATCCCGCAAAGGCCAAGGCCTTGCTGGCCGAGGCCGGCTATCCCAACGGTTTCACCATCCCGCTCACTGCTCGTTCAGGACGCTACCTCAAAGATCGTGAGATCATGGAAGCGAGCATTGGTTATCTCGCCGATGTCGGGATCAAGGTCGAACCCAACTATCTTGAACCGGGCGTCTGGGCGACGGTTTCTGAAGCCAAGGGCCGCAAGGGCATCATTTTCCCGGGCTGGAGCGGGCTCGATCCGGACCTGGTCTGGTATCCCATCCTCTACACCGGCCAATATCAGAGCTATTATTCCAATCCTGAACTCGACAAGTTGCTCGACGCTGGTCGCGCCACCCTCGACGCCAACCAACGCAAGGGAATCTATGAAAAGGCCGCCGCCATACTGAAGGAAGATGCCCCTCAGCTGCCGCTGGTACAGCCGCCGCTGATTTATGGCCTGAGTGCCCGTCTGATCTGGCAGCCTCGCGCCGATAGCTTCATCGATCTGCGGCACGCTTCGCTTCAGAAATAAAAGTCCGCTTGGAACCCATCAATGGTCGGTTATCTGCTCTCGCGGTTGCTCTACGCCTTCGTGGTTGTGTTGGGCGTGTCGGTTGCCGTGTTCTTCCTAATCCGGATAGGCGGTGACCCCTCGGCACTGTTCCTTCCGCCCCAGGCGACGTTGGAAGAGATTGCCAGGTTCCGCACATTGATGGGTTTCGATCGGCCACTGATCGTGCAGTATTTCGATTTCGTTGGGCACCTGCTGCATGGCGACTTCGGGCGGTCACTACGCTACGACCAGCCCGCCATGCAACTGGTGCTCGAACGAATGCCGGCGACCCTGCAACTCAGCGGCATCGCGCTCTTGCTGTCGCTGCTGTTTGCCGTGCCGCTGGCCATTCTGGCGGCGATCAATCGCGGCTCGCTCCTTGACCGCTCAGGGCTGGTTTTCTCCCTGATCGGCCAAAGCTTTCCCACCTTTTGGCTCGCGATCATGTTCATTCTGATCTTCTCGGAAAAGCTGCATTGGTTGCCCCCGTCGGGTCGCAATGGTTGGCAGACCATGGTGATGCCCTCCGTTACGCTCGCCGCCTATTCGACCGCGATCATAACCCGGCTGCTCCGCTCGAGCATGATCGAGGTGCTGCAGTCGGACTATATCCGCACGGCAAGAGGCAAGGGCGTCGATGATTTCGGCGTGGTCTTCCGGCACGCGCTACGCAACGCGGCGATCCCAACCTTGACCGTCATCGGCCTGCAGGTTGGAGCGCTATTGGGCGGCGCGGTCATCACCGAACAGATATTTGCCTATCCCGGAGTAGGGCGCCTGGCGGTCGAATCGATCGCCAATCGCGATTTCACCGTCATTCAGGCCTTCGTTCTCCTGATGGCGGTGCTCATCGTTGCCATCAATTTGGCTGTCGACGCGTGCTACGGCCTGCTCGACCCGCGGCTGAGGAAGCGCGGCTGATGACTTTTCTTCAACGTTTCCTGCGCAGCAAGTTGGCACAGTTTGGCCTAGCGGTCGTGCTCATCATCATCATTGCCGCGCTTTTCGGTCGCTGGTTCACCCCCTATGATCCCGCAGCCCAGAACATCATGAACCGGCTGCATGCGCCGCTAAGCGCGGGCAGGGGCGGTTGGCACCTGCTCGGCACCGATGCGCTCGGGCGGGACATCTTCAGCCGCCTGATCATCGGCGCGCAGGTCTCGCTGTTGGTTGGGGTGGCTTCCGTTGTCGTCTCCGGCATCGTTGGCGTTACGCTTGGCATCCTCGCCGGCTATGAGGATCGCTATCTCGGGCGCTTCCTGATGGCACTCACCGACATTCAGCTGGCGATCCCCTTTCTCGTTCTCGCGCTGGCGGTAGTGGCCGTCCTGGGGCCAAGCCTCTGGAATCTTATCATGGTTCTGGGCCTGACCAATTGGGTGCAATACGCCCGGATCGTGCGCGCCGAGTGCCTGGTGTTGCGCGACCGCGAGTATGTGCAGGCGGCACGGGCGCTGGGCGCCTCGACGCCCCGCATTCTGCTGCGCCATCTGCTGCCCAACATCATGTCCTCCGTGATCGTCATCTCCAGCCTGCTGGTCGCCAAGATGATCCTGTTCGAATCTTCACTGAGCTTTCTGGGCCTCGGTGTCCCTCCTGATATCCCGACCTGGGGCGCGATGATTTCGGACGGGCGCGACTACATCGCCAATGGCTGGTGGGTTGCCGCCGTGCCCGGCATCGCCATCTTCATCACCGTCGTCAGCATCAATCTGGTCGGAGATCGCCTGCGGGACATGCTCGATCCACGCCTCAAGCAACTGGAAAATTGACATGGGGATCACCCGAGCCAAGCCTCCCGGAGTGTGCCGATGACCCAGC
>JAQGKB010000268.1 GCA_028290345.1 Hyphomicrobiales bacterium
CCGTTCCAGACCGCCGACTACAAGGATTTGATGGCCGCCGACGCCATCGGCCAGCTGATCGACAGGAAGGCGCTGGGCGAACGCCTCGCCGCAGCCGGCAAGTCCATGGCGGTGGTCAGCACCGCCACGGCGGGCGCCACCTGGATGATGAACCACAAGGCCCGCACCATCGGGCACCCGGTGTTTTCCGTGCATGGCGAGCCGATCAGCACGCCCGAGCTGCACCGGGCAGCGCTGGAAAAGTTTGGCCCGGTACCGGCAGGCGCCACGCCCAACACCGCGCGTCTTGACTATGCCTGCTCGGTGCTCACCGACATCGTCTATCCGGAGATCGATCCCGACCTCTGCATCTTCTGGATGTCGGACCCGGACAGCACCTCGCATGCCTTCGGCGTCAACGGCGCCGAGACCGAAGCCTCGCAACGCGGCGCGGACAACGCCTTCGGGCGGGTCGTCGAACTATGGCGCAGTGGCAATGGCCCGGAAAACCTGGTGGTGATGTCCGATCATGGCCAGATCACAGGCGTGCAGCAGGTCAACGTCGCCGAGCATCTGCCGCAATATGCCGGCCGGATGTCCATCGGCTCGTTCAGCGGCCTCTATCTTGAGAACCAGACGCCGGAGGCTCTGGCCGCACTGGTCAAGCATCTGAGTGAGCAGCCCTGGTGCGGCCTGATCTTTGCCGAAACGGCGGATGGGCAGGTTATCGAAGGCGCCTTGCCCTGGTCGGCGGTTTCGCACGGGCACAAGCGCGGCGCGACGGTTGGTTTCACCCTGCGGGCCACGCCGCCATCGACGGAGAACGCCAACCTCAACGACCAGTGCCTGTTTGCAGCCCACATCGAACCGGGTGGCGGCATGCATGGCGGGCTGAACCGCGGCGAACTCTCCACCGTTCTGGCTGCGGCCGGCCCAGCGTTCGTGCCAAGTATGGTCAGCGAAGTGCCGTGCTGGCTGCCCGATATCGCGCCGACCCTGCTGACCGTTCTCGGCCTGCCGACAGACGGCACCAGTGGCCGCGTGCTGGCTGAAGCCTTGGTCGGTGATGGCCGGGTTCCGGCGGTCGAGCAGCGCACGCTGACCGCCAAGATTGGCGGTCACGAGCAGTATCTGCAGCAATGGCTGGTCGAGGGCACCGCCATCACCGATTGCGGCTGGACTGGCGGCACGGGGGCGTGGCGGCAATGACGCTGCGCTTCTTCCTAACCAAGCTTGTCCGCGGCCTGATCACGTTGCTGCTGGCAGTGACCTTCGTCTTCATCGTGCTGCGCGCATCGGGCGATCCGGTGCAGCGCATGATCGGCGACGAGGTCCCGCAGTCGGTGATCGATAGCTATCGGCAGGCCTGGGGGCTGGATAAGTCGTTGCCCGAGCAGTTCGTGCTCTATATCCGTGGCGTAGTGCACGGCGATTTCGGCAATTCGTTCCGCGACAACCGCCCGGCGCTGGACATCGTCGCCGAGCGCATCCCGGCGACGCTGATGCTGGGGCTATCGGCCTTCGCCATCTCGATCCTGCTTGGGGTCCCGGCCGGCCTTATCGCCGCGTTGCGGCGCGGCAGCTGGATCGATCGCACCACCATGGGGTTCACGATCCTGGGGCACAGCCTGCCGAACTTCTTCCTCGGCATCCTGATGATCCTGCTGTTCGCGATGACGCTGCGCTGGCTGCCAAGTTCCGGCATGGGCAGTTTCGCGCATCTGATCATGCCGGCGATAACTCTGGGCACCGGTGCCGCTGGCGCCATTGCGCGCTTCACCCGCTCGTCGCTGCTCGAAGTGCTCGGCCAGCCGTTCATGCGCACTGCCTGGGCCAAGGGCCTGTCGCGCAACAAGCGGGTGTTGCGGCACGCCCTGCCCAACGCCGCCATTCCCGTGGTGACGGTGATCGGTCTGCGGCTCGGCGGCCTCGTTGGCGGCGCGGTGGTGGTCGAAACCGTGTTTGCCTGGCCCGGCGTCGGCCAGCTTCTCGTCAACGCCGTGACGCAGCGCGATCTCGCAGTCGTGCAGGCGATCGTGCTGCTGGTGGCCCTCACCATGGTGGTGTGTAACCTATTGGTCGACATGACCTATGGCTGGCTCGATCCGCGCATCAATACGCAGAAGGGAGCCGCGTGATGAGTGCTACTGATATCGCTACACAGGCTGCCCAACCAGGGGCCAAGCGAAAATCCGGCGGCCGGATGTCGCCGGTGATGCTGGCGTGTCTCGCATGGCTGGCCATCATGATCCTCTGCGCAATCTTTGCCGATGTCCTTGCTCCTTACGGCTATGCCGACCAGAGCCTGCTGCATCGGCTGAAGCCGCCGGTGTTCCTCAAGGGCGGCACAACTGCCCATCTGCTCGGCACCGACGGGCTCGGCCGCGATGTCTTCAGCAGGATGTTTTTCGCCATCCGCACCAGCGTCATCATCGCGCTCGTCGGCACCTCGATCGGCGCGGTGCTCGGCACGGTTGCAGGCATGGTCGCGGCGCATTTCCGCGGCTGGGTCGATGACGTCATCATGGTGCTGGTCGATTTCCAGGCCAGCGTGCCGTTCCTGATCATCGCGCTGGCCGTGCTCGCCTTCTTTGGCAACAGTTTTGTGCTGTTCCTGTTCATGGTGGGCCTCTTCGGCTGGGAGACCTATGCGCGGCTGGCGCGCGGGCTGGTGCTCTCCACCAACGGCCAGGGCTATGCCTTTGCCATCCGCACGCTGGGCGTGCACCCGGCGAAGGTTTACCTCAAGCACGTGCTGCCCAATATCGCGAGCGTGCTGGTAGTTCAGGTCACCCTGAACTTTCCGGACATCATCCTGCTCGAAACCTCGCTGAGCTTTCTCGGCCTCGGCGTGCAGCCGCCGGCGACCAGCTTGGGCCTGATGCTGGGCGAAGGCCGCAACTACATTTCTACTGCGTGGTGGATTGGCATTCCGGCCGGTTTCGTGATCTTTCTGACCACCTTGTCCATCAGCCTGCTCGGCGACTGGGTGCGCGACTATTTCGACCGGGCGCTGGCAACTACAGACTAGGTCAGGCCTCTCATGTCAGTGACTATTCCGCCCGATTTCGCCGCCGTGATTTCCGATCTCGACGGCGTGGTCTATCGCGGCAGCGAGCCCATTCCCGAGGCTGTCGCAGCCTTCCAGCGATGGCACGCTGCCGGCATCCCCTACTGCTTTGTCACTAACAATTCGACGCGCACCGCCGCCGAGTTCGCGGCAAAGCTGCGCGGCTTCGGGGTTGCGGCGGAGGCGGAACAGGTCATCACCAGTGCCGACACGACCGCCGCCCTGCTCAAAGCGCGTTGGCCGAACGGCGCCCGCGTCTTCGTCGTCGGCGCGCCGTCGCTGGCCGAGACCATCGCCGCGGCGGGCTTCGAGATCGCTGCCGAGGGCGCGACAATCGTGGTCGTCGGCCTCGATCGGGAACTGACCTATGCCC
>JAQGKB010000273.1 GCA_028290345.1 Hyphomicrobiales bacterium
TGCCGTCGCCTGGTAACTGGCCTGCAGCCGCGTCTGCAGTTGGAGCAATGCTTCGGTCACCTGCGTGGGGTCCGCCGCTTCGGCGCCCGACAGGACCGTCTGCAACTGCGCCGCGTAGGCGCTGTGCCGTGCACTCGTGTCGCTGACCGTCTTCTGCGTCAGTCCCAGGTCGACCGCTACCGTGGCGAGAGATCCCGGCTTCGAGTCATTGGCCGCCGACAGTCGATTAAGCTGTCCGTCGGCGATGGCATCGAACTTCGCTTTCGATATGTCTGTGGTGGCGCTATTCGTGGTCGGGTAGGTCTGGATGGACTGCACCGCGAGGCTGCGTATCAGGCCGACGGTGCCGGCTTCGTTCGCTTCCACGCCATAGTTCACCGTGGTGCCGTCATCGATCTTGGCGGTGACGCTGCCGCGGGGATTTTGGCCGGTTGCAGCGTAGACCGCGCCGGATGCGGCCGGCATCTTGCTCTGGGTCTCGGTCTGCAGTGACGTCTGCAGCGCGGCGTTGAAATTTGCTGCAGTCGTATTTGGATTCACGCCGATTTGGTATTCCCCCGGTTTTGTCGGGGCGCCGGCAACGGCCGTCATCACCAGGCTATCGGTGCTGCCATCGGGGAGCTTGATGCCGATGCTCACGGTGTCGGCAGGGCTCGGGAGCGCCGTGAACTGGACCGAAAGCGACGGTGGCGTGCCGGCAGGCCCGGCCACAGCGATCGACGCGGCATTGGTCGTCGCTACGCTCGATAGCTGGTAGCCATAAGTCGTGTTGGTCTGCCCCAGTGTCACCGTGTCGGGGGTGGCCACGGGATTGGCAAGCGCAAGGCGCCCAAGGTCATCACTGCCCTGATCGGCCTGCAGGCGCTTGGTGGCGTCATCCTGCCCCGTATACCACTGCACGGTGTCGGTCTGGGTTTGCGCCGGAGTTTCATAACCTGTCGCGGTAAATGAGTGTCCCGTGGCGTCATAGGTCGCGCGACGAACTTGCTCGCCCTGACCGTTGAAAAAATTGTCGGCTGCCGCATAGTTGGAGGCGGCCGCAAGTTTGGTCTGACCTTCGGTGGTCAACGAACTCTGCACCGCCGCGCTGAAATTCGTGGCCGTGGCGCCTGTAGATGCGCCTATAACGAATTCGCCGGCCTTCGGCGCGGTCGGCGGCACGGTTGCGGCAACTGCCGTCATCACCACGTTGTCGGTCGTGCCATCGGGCAACTTAAGGCCGATCGTCACGGTATCGCCCGGCGCCGGCTGCGTCGCGAACTGCACCGAGAGCGACGCCGGCGAACCCGTCGGGCCTGTCGGCGTCACGCCGGTGGCGTTGCTGCTCGATAGCGTCGCGAGCTTGAATCCGAATGGGGGAGCATTGTCTTCGGTCAGGCCGACTGTATCGGGAGCGGCCGCCGGTATCGCGACCGAGAGCCGTCCGAGCCCGTTGGCGCCCTGGTCGGCCTCCAGCCGCTGCCTGGCAATTGTGGTAAAGCCATCGAGACCGGGCGTCCCATTCATTGCCTGGCTGGTGGTTGCGACAGGCGCGTGGTCCGACGTGCTGCCACCAAACAGATAGTGGTTGTTGAGATCGGTATTAAGGCTGGTGAGCACCTGGTCGAGCTGGCTTTTGGACTGCGTGGGCGCGGTGGTGAAGTTGATGTTGTTGGTGCCATACCCACCCGCAACAGTAGCTCGCCGCGCATCGGACTGCACTGTGGACAGGCTCGTCAACACCGTGTTCATCATGTTGAGCCGCAGGTTCACCGTGCTGATGTTATTGTCGAACCCAGATACATTGCCAATCTGCGATCGCGTAACCAAGGAGGTGTAGCGCGAGTCCCCCATATCGGCGAGCGTCGAAGCCTTGTTCCCGGTCGCCAACTGGGCCTGCAGCGTGTTGAACTGGGTGTTCAACTGGCTGATGCCGGAATAGCTACTGGGCAGCGGATACATTGTGTTGCTGAGGATCACCGTCGAACTCCTTACGTCTTAAAAATAGGCCGCCCGCGTACTACTGGAAGGCATGCATGAGGGTATCTAGAAGCGTCTGCACCGAGGTGACCACGCGGGCATTGGCCGAATAGGCCGTCTGCAGTTGAATGAGGCTTGCCATCTCGCTGTTGACGTCCACGCCAGAGTCGCTCGTCATCCGCTGGTTCAGGGCGTCCATCGCGCTTTTGCTGTTGGTATTCTGGCTCATGGCATTGGCAACGACGTTGCCTTGGTAGTTCATCGTCTGCGAGATCAGCCCGCTGACATTGCCGCTGAGCAACCCGCCCGCTCCGTCAGTGGGCGTGGCCGGACCGGAGAAGGCCATGCTGCGCAATTGGTTTGACAGGTAGTTCGCCCGCGAGGCATCGCCTAGCGAGCCGCCGGGCGTGGCCAGGTTGGTGTTGTCGGCCACGATCGCGCTATTGACGGTGATCCGCCCGGCAAAGCCCAATGCCTGGGCCTGTCCATCCAGGCTGCCCGTAAAAGGCTGATTGCCGGCATCGACAAACAGCGGCACGCCGAGGCCGGCGTTCTGGGTGGTCGTCGCGGTTGCATGCGTGGTCAGTGAACCGACCGTGTTGTTGGTCGTACCATCGTTGAGCACCTGCAAGGTGCTGCCGGATGGGACGGTCACCGCGAACCCGGTGCCCAGCGCCGTCTGCAATGCGCTCGCCACTGCCGTGGCGCCACCACTGAAATCCACACCAAGAACCCGGGCACCCGAAGAGTCGGTATAGTCCATCGGCAGCTTGGTCGTATCATCGACCCTGACGACTTTGATAGTGTTGGTCGCGCCACCCGCCGAATAGTTGAGGGTGAAGTCGTCGCCCGACTGCAGCCCCGAGATGTCGGCCGTGAAGCCCTTTGCCGCCCCGCTGGTTGCGACGGTTCCGGGGGTCGTCACGGTCGACAACGCCTTCGAGAGGGACGCGGCCACCATATCCAACTGGTTCTGGGTATCGACCAGCGTCTTGTCCCGTAGGGTGATCAGCCCGGTCAGTTCACCCGACCGCATGCCGCCGTCCTTCACCATATCGATGTTCAGGCCGGAGGGCGTGGTCAGGATCAACGTGCCAACGCCGTTCTGAGCATTGTTGGTGTTGTATTGCGAGTTGGCGGAAATCGAGCCCGGCGACTGAAAACTGAAGGTCGAGGCATTCTGGTCCAGCAGCCCGACCCCCGATTTCGTCGCGAGCGCGACGGTGCCATCGTCACGATAGGTAACATTGACATCGATGGCACCGGCCACCTGCGCTACGAGGCGATCCCGCTGGTCGAGCAGACTCGCCCTGGCAGTTGAATCCGTAGTCAGGTTACCAAGCTGCTTGTTGACGGTGACCAGCGAGGTCAACGACTGATTGAGCGTCTGCACGTCGCCGGCGATCTGCCCATTGACCTGCTGGCGCAGTCCCTGCACCGAAGACGTCAACTGGTTGAGGGTCGACGCAAGCGTCTGGGCCGTGGAGACCACGCCGGCCCGGGTGGTGTAGTCGTCAGGACTCGTCGAGAGGGCTCCCACGGCGTTTTGGAAAGCCCCGTAGACGGTGTCTAGGGAGCCGGTGCCGCCCGGCTGCCCCAGATAGGTTTGCAGTTGGTTGAGATAGGTCGCGGTCACGTCCGATTTGGACGAGTCCGAGACCTGGTTGTTGTAGTAGACCTGCAAGCTCTGGCTGAATGCCCGCTGCGTCCCGGTCGTCACCGCATAGGCGCTGCTGGACCCGACCTTGTCGATGACATTGACCGATTCCCGATGGTAGCCGGGCGTCCCCGAATTCGACACGTTCCGCGACAGGACACTGATGCTGTCCTGCGTGGTCAGCAACCCCGACAGGGCGTTGCTCAAGGACGCCGTTAGGCCCATTTTTTGTCTTCCTTACACTGAACCGAAAAGACGAGAGCGGCGGATCAATATGATCCGCTAGCGGATCATATTGAGCGCCTGCTGCAGCATGCCATCGGCGGCCGTCACGATCTTCGCACCGGCCGCATAGGCCTGCTGGGTAACGATCAGTTTCGTGAATTCGGTCGAGATGTCCGTGTTCGAAGCTTCCAGAGAGGCGCCTGCAATGTTCTGACCGTTGCTGGAGAGAATCGGGCTGCCCGATTCTGTCGTCGAGGCAAAGGAGCCGCCATCGAGAGGCTTCAGTGCATTTGCCGCACTGAAGCTTGCCGTGACAACCTGGGCGACCGCGACCTGCTGGTTGTTGCTGTAGGAGGCCACAACCCGACCGTTGGTATCGACGCCGACAGAAACGAAGGTGCCTGCCGCATAGCCATTCTGGCTTAGCCCCGTCACCGACGCAGTGCCGTTGGCGTCAGCAAATTCCGTCACGCCATTAGTGCCATGATTCACCGTGATGTTGCCGAGGTTCACGCCGTTGATGGTCATGCTCGGGATCGTGGTGGTGGTAACGGCCGGATTGAGCGAACCGTTGGCTCCGAACGTGTAGCTCTGCGGCACCTTGGTCCACATCGTCGCCGCGCCGGTCGCGGCGCTATTCGACATGTAGTACATATTCCAGGTATCGGTCGGCGAATTGGATGTCTTTGCCCAACGAATCTGCACGTTTTCCGGCGATCCGTTCGCCGAGTAGATCGTGATCGCGCTGCCGGAAATCGACTGAGCTTGGAACGCTCCCGCGTTGGCCGCCGATATGGTGTTGACCGGACCGGTAGCAGGTGTCGGCAGCGCCGTTTGCGTGCCAAGTCCAAGACCAGTCGTGGCATTCGTCGTATCGGTGATGGACATCGAATCGGTCAGATCAGTGCTGGCGAGGGTCATCTGCACCTTGCCCGCACCGTTCAACCCAACCGTCGCCGTAGCGGCACCAGCCAAGGGGCTCGCCTGCAGGGCCGTCTGCATGGAACCGAGCGCGGTGGTGATGTTGGTACCGGCCGTCACGTCGATACCGACGTGACCGGCAACAGGCACATAGGCGCCAGCACCACTGTCATAGTAGTCGAATGTGAGCGTGTTCCCGGCCACGGTAACGGATGACGAGGTGCCCGGCACCATCACGCCAATTGCCGCATTGGTACCGACCAGGGTGACCGTACCCGCTGCGGAGGCTGCCGCGGTATTCGGCAGGAAGCTGGAGGGCTGCAACATGTCGCTGCCCGGAACGGTCGCGCTGTAAGCGCTATTGAGCGGCTGCTTGGGCAGGTTGAGCTGGTATTGGATCTGGTCTGTCGGCTGCGCCGGCAGGTTGGCGCTGCTCACATGGATGGGAGCCGGAACGGAACCCGAAACGCTGCCGGTGATGGGATCGACAGACAGCCCCTCGAGGTAGTCGCCGGCGCCATTGGCCAGATAACCATCCTTGTCGAGACTGAAATCGCCGCGGCGCGTATAAACCGACTGGCCGGAAAAAGTCGGGTTGTTATTGCTTTCGCCGGTCTTCTTCGTCACCACAAAGAAGCCCGAGCCGTTGAGCGCCATGTTTGTGCCCACCGTGGAAGCGGTGATGCTGCCCTGCAGGTCGTTGGTGGCCTGCGCCGAGGCGGTGACGCCACCTGCTGTCTGGCGTCCGGGAGCAGACTCCTGAACCATGTCCTGGAAGCCGGTGTCGACCCGCTTGAACGCGATCGTCTGCGAGTTGGCGATATTGCCCGAAATGTTCTCGAGCGCGTAGGACTGAGCCTGCAAACCCGAAACCGCAGTCGAAAGAGCGCCGTAAATACCCATCTAAAAACCCCATTTCCCCAGAAGCGCACGCAGCGCCGATCTGCTAAAGACAATGCAAGCGCAATGCCAGATTAGTAACATCTTGTTTTTGCACGGTTTATCTGTTTCCTAGGCGTAAAGATCCTTTTTTGCCTGGCAATCCAAGCCGATGTGAGCGGCACAATTTGCCCGAACCCGGCAAGTCTAGCCCAGCAAGGACGCCACCAAGCTTGTGCGGTCCCGCCGCTTCGTCTAAACGCAACCGTCTGATCAAGGCGCTGGACGATGCTTTTTGAAACTGCAGACGAATTCGTAAACGCGCCCGGGCGCGCGGTGACCGTGTTCGGCATGGCCGGGGTCGGCAAGACGCGGCTCTCTGCATTGCTGCGCAAGAGCAGCTGGTTCCACTATTCCGTGGACTACCGCATCGGTACCCGCCACATGGGCGAATACATCGTCGACAACTTCAAGGCCGAGGCCATGAAGGTGCCATTCCTCGCCGACCTGCTCCGCTCCGACTCGATCTACATCTCGTCCAACATCACCTTCGCCAATCTCGATCCGCTCTCGACCTATCTGGGTACGCCCGGCGACCCGAAGCGCGGCGGACTGCCGTTTGGTGAATACCAGCGCCGCCAGGAGCAGCACCGGGTCGCCGAAGTCTCGGCGCTACGCGACATCCCGCATTTCATCGAGCGGGCCGAGACCCTTTACGGCTATACCGATTTCATCGCCGATACGGGCGGTTCGCTGATCGAAGTGGTCGATCCAACCGACGCCGAGGATCCTGTGGTCAAGACTTTGACCGGACATACCGCCCTGCTCTACATCCGGGGCACGGAACGCGATGCCGACGAACTGATCCGCCGCTACCGGCAGAACCCCAAGCCGATGTACTACACGCCATCTTTTCTCATTGAAAAGTGGGCTGAATACAAAGCCCTGCACAACATCGCTAATGATGAGGATGTGGATCCGGCCGGGTTCGGTGCCTGGGGCTTCGAAGCGCTCCTGCATGACCGGCTGCCGCGCTACCAGGCGCTGGCGGACAATTTCGGCTATACGGTAGACGCATCCGATCTGGCGCTGGTCCGCGATGGCGACGAATTCCTCGACCTGATGGCCGGGGCCATCGCCAGGCGCAGCGCCGCTCGAATGTGACGCTTACTCCCGTTCGCCGGAGCGCGCGGCAATCCTGCTGCGCAGAAGCCATTCGATTTCGATCAACGACCAGAGGCAACCATGCCCATCCGCATTCCCGATAACCTGCCCGCCCGCAAGACCCTGGAGGACGAGGGCGTCGTAGTCATGGATTCCACCCGCGCCGCGCGCCAGGATATCCGGCCGCTGCAGATCGGACTGCTGAACCTGATGCCCAACAAGGAGCGCACCGAGACCCAGTTCACCCGACTGATCGGTTCAACGCCGCTGCAGGTCGACCTGACGCTGGTGCGCATCACCGATCATCATTCCAAGAACACGTCCGAGGACTATCTCAAGACCTTCTACAAGACCTGGGAAGACGTGCGCGCCGAGAAGTTCGACGGCTTTATCGTCACCGGCGCACCGATCGCCAACATGCCGTTCGAGGACGTGAAATACTGGGCCGAAATGGTCGAGATCTTGAAGTGGACGCAGACCAACGTGCACCACACCATGTTCATCTGCTGGGGCGCCCAGGCGGCGTTGCACCATTTCCATGGTGCGAGGCGCTACCGCATGCCCTCAAAGGCGTTCGGCGTCTTCCGGCACAAGATCCTCAACCAGCGCTCGCACTACCTGCGCGGCTTTTCCGACAGCCCCATGGTGCCGGTATCGCGGTACAACGACATCGACAAGTCGAGCCTCGGCCCCGATCTGGAGGTCTTGATCGACAACGCTGAAATCGGCGTCTGTTTCATCGATGATCCGAAGCACCGCGCCGTGCACATGCTGAACCACCTCGAGTACGACAATCGCTCACTCGCCGATGAATATTTCCGCGATATCAAGGCGGGGCTCAACATCGCACCGCCGAAGAACCTGTTCCCAAACAACGACCCGACCCAGGAACCGGAGAACCGCTGGCGCAGCCATGCGCACCTGCTGTTCCAGAACTGGATCAACGAACTTTACCAGACCACCTCTTTCGATCTGGCCGATATCGGGAAATGACCTGCCCGGCCGAGGTTAGTGCGCCTCGGCCGATTTCTTCAACCCATCCAGCATCATCGCCCAGTTCTTCTTGAACTCGTCCTTGGTCTTTTCGTCGATATCGGAATCCGGACCGACATTGATCTGGCTGAGAATGACCTTGGTCTTCTGGCCCTGCGGTCGCAGCTCATAGCGGACGATGTGGTAATTCTCCGGTTTTTCGGGCGTCTGCGGCGTCTCGCTCCAATGTGAAAAGCTGAGCTCCCGCCCCATCTTGAGGCTCTGGATCTCTCCTCGGTCCTTGAAAGCCTTGCCCTTCCATTTTCCGGAGAAGCTGATGGGGTGGCCGATCTGCCAATCGGTCTCGACCTTGGTGCCCGGAAACATGGCCGAGGCCCTGCGGGTCATGGCCTTCCAGACGGTCGCTGCATCGGCGGCGATCAAGGTGTCGACTGTAACCACAGGTTCCTGCATTTTTACCTCCATGCAATCGTGCTCAAACGGTCGGCGCCAAGCAAGGTTGCGCCTGCCGAGATCGTCTTGCAATCGCGTGGTTTATGCCTACCTTCTGCTCGCATTTGAGGGACCCTCGTGGCACAGCCGCCGACTACCATCGCCGATGAGATCGGCATCGCGCTCGGCAACCTCGCCGATGCCGCGACTGGGACGTTCACCCCGACCCTGCGGCTCGGCGTCACCGGCCTCTCCCGCGCCGGCAAGACCATTTTCATCACCGCCTTGGTGCACGACCTGCTGACCGGCGGACGGCTGCCGAGCTTTGCGCCACTGACTGAGGGCCGGTTCATCGGCGCAAAACTCGCCGAATATCCCGACGCATCGATCCCGCGCTTCGCCTATGAACAACACCTGGCAGCGCTGACGGCGAAAACGCCGGATTGGCCCGAAAGTACCCGCCGCATCTCGCAATTGCGGCTGACGCTGAAATACCAGAGCAGCAAATGGTTTTCGGGCCTGACAGGCCCCTCGACCGTCAATCTCGACATCGTCGACTATCCCGGCGAGTGGCTTCTCGACTTGCCGCTGCTCGGCCTGAGCTTTGACGAATGGAGCGCACAAGCACTGGAGCGCGCCAAACGGCCGACCTCCGCCCGAGAGGCGACGCCGTTTCTCGATGTCCTAGCCGCGACCGATCCGACCAAGCCTGCCAGCGACGTGGATGCCGAAGCGCTGGCCGCGGCGTTCACCGACTACCTGCGGAGGAGCCGCGAGGATGGCCAGGCGCTCTCAACCCTGCCGCCTGGACGGTTCCTGCTTCCTGGCGACCTTGAAGGCTCGCCGGCGCTGACCTTCGCGCCTCTTCCCCCGCTCAAGTCTCATGTGCGCTCGGGCAGCCTCTACGCGATGCTGGAGCGCCGCTACGAGGCCTACAAGGACGTCGTCGTCCGGCCGTTCTTTCGCGACCATTTTGCCCGCCTCGACCGGCAGGTCGTCCTCGTCGACACGCTGCGCGCCCTCAACGCCGGGCCGCACGCGGTCGCCGATCTCGAGACCGCGCTGACTGATGTGCTCGCCTGCTTCCGCCAGGGCGACACCAATCCTTTCATGCGCCTGATCTCCCGTCGCATCGACCGCATCCTGTTCGCCGCGACCAAGGCCGATCACCTGCACCACACCTCGCACGACCGGCTGGAAGCCATCCTCAACCGCTTGCTGGCCAACGCCGCGCGGCGGGCCAAATTCGCCGGCGCCGAAACCAAGTCCCTCGCCATCGCCGCCATCCGCGCCACGCGCGAGGGCACTATCGACGAGTTCGGCGAAAAGCTGCCGGTAATCATAGGCACGCCCATGCCGGGCGAAATGCTCGACAACACCCTCTATGACGGCAAGACCGAAATTGCGTTGTTCCCTGGTGACTTGCCCGACAATCCGGAATCATTATTCGAGGATGGCCAACCGATCGGCCTCAACTTCCTGCGCTTCATGCCGCCGCAAAAGCTCGAACGAAATGCCGAGGGCGAGTTCGTGCTGCCGCATATTCGCTTCGATCGGGCGCTCGATTTTCTCATTGGAGACTGGCTGCGATGAAACGCCCTGTCGCACGCCCCACTGCCACCGCCGATGCCGCCGACGAGGATTACCGCGCGCCCCGCGCCTTCGCGGCGGCAAGCACCGAAATTGTGGAGGCCGAACCCGCCTTTGAAGCGGAGGAGGATGCCGAGATCACCGCCCTCCCCCTGCCCAAGCGCATGGGCTGGCTCGGCAAGCTTGCCTGGGGCACCGGCAGTCTGTTGGTCTCGCTCGGCCTCGGCCTGATGGCGGATCGGCTGGTCCGCGATCTTTATGCCCGCTATGAATGGCTTGGCTGGGCTGGGGTGGTGGTTCTCGCGATTTTCGTGCTCGCTCTGCTGGCGGTGGCAATCCGCGAGCTCTGGGCGGTGCGGCGCTTACGCCAACTCGATCACCTGCGCAAAGCGGCCGCCGAGGTGCTCGTCAGTGACAAGCGCGCCGACGGCCACAAGATCGTCGCCGAACTCTCCTCGCTTTATGCTACCCGCCCGGATCTGGCGCGGGCTCGCGAGGCGCTCGACGCCAACGCTAGAGAGATGTTCGACGGCTCGGAAATGATCCGCCTCGCGGAACGCACGCTGATGGCCTCGCTTGACGCGCGCGCCAAGGCACTCACCGCAGCTTCGGCCCGACGGGTGGCGCTCGTCACCGCCGTATCGCCCCGCGCTTTGGTCGATATCACCTTCGTGGTCTATGAAAGCGTGCGGCTCGCCGGGGCAATTGCCGCGCTCTATGGGGCCAGGCCCGGCTTCTTCGGCTTTTGGCGCTTGACGGGCGCCGTGCTCAGTCATCTCGCCGTCACGGGCGGATTGGTGCTCACCGATGGCCTCGTGGAACAACTCGTTGGCCAAGGCCTTGCCGCGAAGCTCTCGCAACGGCTCGGAGAGGGCGTCGTCAACGGACTAATGACCGTCCGTGTCGGTATAGCAGCCATGCGCGTCGTTCGCCCGCTGCCTTTTGACACCTTGTCGCAGCCCGTAGTGCGGGACTTTATCCCCCACCTTACCAACCTTACCGGCTCGGATCCCCGGAAAGCCTGACTTCGGCCGTCAAACATTACGGCAACCTGTCCATCAGATTAAACCATCTTGTCAGAACAGTAAGTTGCGAACCTTTCCGCCGGGGCGTAGTTATCTCTTGCAAGCGAGCTTCATGATGAAGTTAGCCGTTAAACAACCACTCGGCACTCTTTGTAAATTGTGTTGTCTGGTTCCGGAATGACATTCCACCTCCTCCTGGAATGTTACTCCAAAATCATGGATAACTGTTATGACCAAGAAACTTACTCTTCTTTCCGGACTTTTTGCTGCCACAGTTCTGCTGGGCGGCATGGCTACCGTCGGCACCGCTTCGGCACAGGATTGC
>JAQGKB010000314.1 GCA_028290345.1 Hyphomicrobiales bacterium
CCTGTTCAAGTCATGGTGCGAGGCAGCCGGGCTCAGCATGGCCGTCGACGAGATGGGCACCATGTTCGCGCGCCGCGAGGGCACCGATCCGAGCCTTGCGCCGGTCTATGTCGGCAGCCACCTCGATACCCAGCCCACCGGCGGCAAGTATGATGGCGTCCTGGGCGTACTCGGCGGCCTCGAAGTCATCCGCAGCCTCGATGATCTCGGCATCAAGACCAGGCACCCGATCGTCGTCACCAACTGGACCAATGAGGAGGGCGCGCGCTTTGCCCCCGCCATGCTGGCCTCCGGCGTCTTTGCCGGCGTGCTCGCGCAGGACTGGGCCTATGACCGCACCGACGGCGAGGGCAAGAAGTTCGGCGACGAACTGGTCCGCATCGGCTGGAAGGGCGACGAAAAGGTGGGCGACCGCAAGATCCACGCCTATTTCGAATTGCACATCGAACAAGGGCCGATCCTCGAGGACGAGGGCGTCGATATCGGCGTCGTCACCCACGGCCAGGGCCTGAAATGGCTCGAAGTGACGCTGACCGGCAAGGAAGCCCACACCGGTTCCACCCCGATGCCCAAGCGCCGTAACGGCACGCTCGGCATGGCCCGGGTCATCGAACTGGTGCACGAAGTCGCCATGGACTACCAGCCCGAAGCGGTGAGCGCGGTCGGCCGGGTTGAGGTGTTCCCGAACTCGCGCAACATCATTGCCGGCAAAGTGGTGTTCACCATCGATATCCGCTCGCCCAACAAGGACGTGCTCGACGAGATGGACGAGCGCATCCGCGCCGGCATCGAAAACATCTGCGAGGCGCTCGACATCGGCTCCTCGGTCGAACAGGTCGGCCACTTCGACCCGGTGACGTTCGACACCGGCTGCGTCGCCGCCGTACGTAACGCCGCCGAACGCCTCGGCTACACACACCGCAACATCGTCTCCGGCGCCGGCCACGACGCCTGCTGGATCAACCGCGTCGCGCCCTCCGCCATGGTCATGTGCCCCTGCGTGGATGGGTTATCGCACAACGAGGCTGAAGAAATTTCCAAGGAATGGGCGACGGCGGGCGCCGACGTACTGTTCCACGCAGTGGTGGAGACGGCGGGGCTGGTGGAGTGATCAGCCCCTCACCCGACTTCCGCTTTGCAGCCGGCACCCTCTCCCATGGGGGCGAGGGAGGCGGGAAAGTCCGCAGGACCGGATGAGGGGCCGTTCTATAAGATCGAACAGACAATCACGAGGCGCATCATGACCAGCAAAATCATCAAGAACGGCACCGTCGTAACCGCCGATCTCACCTACAAGGCCGACATCAGGATCGAGAACGGGGTCATCACCGAGATCGGGCAGAATCTCTCCGGCGGTGATACCCTCGATGCCACCGGCTGCTACGTTATGCCCGGCGGCATCGATCCGCATACGCACCTCGAAATGCCGTTCATGGGCACCTATTCTTCCGATGACTTCGAGAGCGGCACCCGGGCCGGCCTTGCCGGCGGCACGACCATGGTCGTCGATTTCTGCCTGCCCTCGCCCAACCAGTCGCTGCTGGAAGCGCTGCAGATGTGGGACAACAAGACCAGCAAGGCTTCGGCCGATTATTCCTTCCACATGTCGATCACCTGGTGGGGCGAGCAGGTATTCAACGAGATGGCCGATGTCGTCGATCGCGGCATTACCTCGTTCAAGCACTTCATGGCCTACAAAGGCGCGCTGATGGTGGATGACGACGAGATGTTCTCGTCCTTCCAGCGCTGCGCCGAACTGGGCGCCCTGCCGCTGGTGCATGCCGAAAACGGCGACGTCGTCGCGCAGATGACGGCAAAGCTCCTGGCCGAGGGCAATAACGGGCCCGAGGCGCACGCCTATTCCCGCCCGCCGGAAGTCGAGGGCGAAGCCACCAACCGCGCCATCATGATCGCGGACATGGCTGGCGTGCCGCTCTACGTCGTGCATGTCTCCTGCGAGCAGGCGCACGAGGCGATCCGTCGGGCCCGGCAGAAGGGCATGCGCGTCTTCGGCGAGCCGCTGATCCAGCATCTGACACTCGATGAGAGCGAATATTTCAACCCCGATTGGGACTATGCCGCCCGCCGGGTGATGAGCCCGCCTTTCCGCTCCAAGCAGCACCAGGATTCGCTCTGGGCCGGGCTGCAGTCGGGCTCGCTGCAGGTGGTCGCGACCGACCACTGCGCCTTCACCACCAAGCAGAAGCGCAACGGCATCGGCAATTTCGCCAAGATCCCCAATGGCACCGGCGGGCTCGAAGATCGCCTGCCCGTGCTCTGGACCACGGGCGTCACCACCGGCCGGTTGACCATGAACGAGTTCGTGGCGGTCACCTCCACCAACGTCGCCAAGATCCTCAACTGCTACCCGCAGAAGGGCGCGATCATGGTCGGTTCGGATGCCGATCTCGTGGTCTGGGACCCCAAGCGCAAAAAGACCATCACTGCCGGAAAGCAACAATCGACCATCGATTACAATGTCTTCGAAGGCTTTGAGGTCACCGGCCTGCCGCGTTTCGTCTTGACGCGCGGCGAGGTGGCGGTCACCGAAGACAAGCTCGATACAAAACCCGGCCACGGCAAGTTCGTCGCCCGCGAGGCCAAGAAACCGGTCAACCGCGCGCTTTCGACCTGGAAGGAAATCACCGCTCCCCGCAAGGTGCAGCGCACCGGCATTCCGGCGACAGGGGTGTGAGCGATTTGAGGCGAGTGATTGCTCAAGAACACCCCTCATCCGGCGCTTCGCGCCACCTTCTCCCCGTAGGGGCGAAGGAAGCTGGCCTCGGCATTTGCGGTCTGTTCCCTCGCCCCTCTGGGGAGAGGGTGCCCGTAGGGCGGGTGAGGGGCCTTCATGTCTAGCGTCGTCTCCGCCAAAAATCTCTCCCTGACCTTCGAGACCAATGACGGCCCGGTCAACGCGCTGAGCGACGTCAATCTCGAGATCAACAAGGGCGAGTTCGTTTCGTTCATCGGACCATCGGGCTGCGGCAAGACCACGTTCTTGCGCGTCATCGCCGATCTCGAACAGCCGACCAGTGGCGAGATCCAGGTCAACGGCATGTCGCCGAACGAGGCTCGCTCCAAGCGCGCCTATGGCTACGTGTTCCAGGCGCCGGCGCTCTATCCATGGCGCACGATCGAAAAAAACGTGGCGCTGCCGCTCGAAGTCATCGGCTTCGGCAAGGCCGAGCAGGTCGAGCGCATCCGCCGCACCCTCGATCTTGTCGGGCTGGCCGGCTTCGAGAAGAAATTCCCCTGGCAACTCTCCGGCGGCATGCAGCAGCGCGCCTCCATCGCACGCGCTCTGGCCTTCGATGCCGACCTGCTGCTGATGGACGAGCCGTTCGGCGCGCTCGACGAAATCGTCCGCGACCACCTCAATTCAGAACTCCTGAAGCTCTGGGCCGCGACTCAGAAGACCATCGCCTTCGTCACCCATTCCATCCCCGAAGCGGTCTATCTCTCGACCAAGATCGTGGTGATGTCGCCGCGCCCCGGCCGGGTGACCGATATCATCGACAGCACCCTGCCCCACGATCGCCCGCTCGAAATCCGCGAAACGCCGGAGTTCCTCGCCATCGCCCACCGCGTGCGCGACGGCCTGCGCGCCGGCCACAGCTACGAGGTCTAGCCGATGAACCTGAGGGGGGCGGGCAGCGCGGTTCCGGTTACCATCGTCCTGCTGGCGATCCTCGTCATCTGGTACGCCGCCACCATCTGGCTCAACGCCCCCTGGCAGCTCGATATGTATCAGCGCAACCACGTCACCGCGTGGTCGCCGACCCAGTTCGTCACCGATACCTGGAACCAGGATCGCCCGGTGCTGCCGTCGCCGCACCAGGTGGCGGTGGAACTCTGGAAGACCACGGCAGTGGTCGCCGTCAGCTCCAAGAAAAGCCTGATCTACCATGCCTGGGTGACGCTTTCGGCCACCTTGCTCGGCTTTGCCATGGGCTCAGTGCTGGGCATCCTGCTGGCGGTGTTCATTGTCCATAACAACGCCATGGACCGTTCGTTGATGCCGTGGATCGTCGCCAGCCAGACGGTACCGATCCTCGCCATCGCGCCGATGATCATCGTGGTGCTCAACGCGGTGAACATCACCGGCCTGCTGCCGAAATCGCTGATCTCCACCTATCTGAGCTTTTTTCCGGTGGTCGTCGGCATGGTCAAGGGCCTGCGCAGCCCCGAACAACTCCAGCTCGACCTCATGCACACCTATAACGCCAGCCGGCTGCAGACCTTCTTCAAGCTGCGCTGGCCCACGGCGCTGCCCTACCTTTTCACCTCGATGAAAATCGCGGTCGCGGCGAGTCTTGTCGGCGCCATTGTCGGCGAACTGCCGACCGGCGCCGTGGCAGGCCTTGGCGCACGGCTGCTCGGCGGCTCCTATTACGGGCAGACCGTGCAGATCTGGTCGGCGCTGTTCGCGGCCTCGATTTTGGCTGGCCTGCTGGTCATCGCCGTCGGCATCGTCGAGCGCCTGGTCGTCCGCCGCATGGGCGCACGACCGTGACGCCGCTGCAAAAAGCCTTGGCGCTGCTGGCCGGCCTTGCGAGCCTTGCAACGCTCTTTGTCCCCTACGCGGTCGTGCAGGGCCAGCCAGTCCCGGCCTGGTACTTCTCACCCGTCGCTGCGCTGGCGGTGGTCACCATCGGCATCCTGCTCACCTTCCGCAATGCGTTGCGGCCGGCCTATTGCTGGGCCGTGGCGCTCTGCGCCGCGATCATCCTGCTCGGGACGCTCAGCCGTATCGACAAGGCCGGCCCCGGTTTCTGGCTGGTGCTGGTTTCCGGCTGGCTGATGGCGTGGCTCTTCGCCGAGCGGCTGGCCGGCGCCATCCGCAGCAAGAAGGTCGGCGGCCGCGCCTTCGGCTTCCTCATCCCCTTGACCTTGGGCGCGGCCATCCTCGTCATCTGGGAGGCAGTGACCCGTGGCGGCGGCGTGCCAACGGTCCTTCTCCCACCGCCCTCCAGCATCTGGGCCCGGATCACCGCCAGCCTTCCCCTGCTCGCGGCCGATTTCCAGCAGACCTTCCTCAAGGCCGTGCTGATCGGTTACGCGCTCGGGTGCGGCGCAGGGTTCCTTGTCGCCATCGCCATCGATCGCTCGCCCTTCCTCAAGCGCGGGCTGCTGCCGCTGGGCAGTTTCGTTTCGGCGCTGCCGATGGTGGGTATCGCGCCGATCATGGTGATGTGGTTTGGCTTCGATTGGCCCAGCAAGGCGGCAGTGGTCATCATCATGACTTTCTTCCCGATGCTGGTGAATACAGTTGCCGGCCTTAACGCCAGCGGCAGCATGGAACGCGACATGATGCGGACCTACGCCGCCGGCTATTGGCAGACGCTTTTCAAGTTACGTCTTCCCGCAGCGGCGCCTTTTATTTTCAACGGCTTGAAGATCAACTCGACTCTGGCCCTGATCGGCGCAATCGTAGCGGAATTCTTTGGGACACCTATTGTGGGTATGGGGTTCCGGATCTCGACCGAAGTCGGAAAGATGAACGTCGATATGGTGTGGGCGGAGATTGCGATGGCGGCTCTCGCAGGCTCGCTCTTTTACGGGATCGTCACGCTCGTCGAGCGCGGCGTCACCTTCTGGCATCCGTCTGTCCGTGGTGGATAGGCGTTACAATAAAAAAAGGGAAAGTCGGACATGAAGAAACTTCTCTCCACCGTGCTGGTCGGCGCTCTCGCGCTCGGGACCACGCAGGTCTTTGCGGCCGATGCGCTGACGCTGCAGACCAAATGGGTGGCCCAGGCCCAGTTCGCCGGCTACTACGTTGCCAAGGCGAAGGGCTTCTATACCGATGAGAATCTCGACGTCACCATCAAGCCGGGCGGCCCCGATATCGCCCCCGAGCAGGTGATCGCCGGCGGCGGCGCCGACGTAATCGTCGATTGGATGGCGGGTGCGCTTGCAGCCCGCGAAAAGGGCGTGGGCCTGGTCAATATCGCCCAGCCGTTCAAGGGCTCGGGGCTGCTGCTCACCTGCCGCAAGGATTCGGGTGTCGCCAGCACCGCCGATTTCAAGGGCAAGACGCTGGGCGTCTGGTTCTTCGGCAATGAGTATCCGTTCTACGCCTGGATGGCCAAGCTCGGCCTCAAGACCGAAGGCGGCGCCGATGGGGTCGAAGTGCTGAAGCAGAATTTCAACGTCGATCCGCTGATCCAGAAGCAGGCCGCCTGCATCTCGACCATGACCTACAATGAATACGGCCAGGTGCTCGATGCTGGGCTGAAGCCGGAAGAACTGGTGGTCTTCAACTACCGCGACCAGGGCGTCGGCATGCTCGAGGACGGGCTTTATGCCATGGAAGACAAGCTCAAGGATCCGGCGTTCCAGGACAGACTGGTGCGTTTCGTGCGCGCTTCCCAGAAGGGCTGGGCCTATGCCCGCGACCACGCCGACGAGGCCGCGCAGATCGTCGTCGATGCCGATGATTCGGGCGCCGCGACCCTCGCTCACCAGAAGTACATGATGGGTGAAGTCAACAAGCTCACCGCCGGCACCACCGGCGCGCTGGACGAGAGCGACTACAAGCAGACCGTCGCGACCCTGCTGGCTTCGTCCAAGGGCGCCAACCCGGCGATCACCAAAGAGCCGACCGGCGCCTTCACGCATGAGATCACGGACAAGCTGAAGTAAGCGCTCCATAGCTTGCATTCGACGAAAGAGGTGGGGCAACCCGCCTCTTTTTTTTATGCTCTAGACCGCAATCGGGATGGGCGGACCGTAGCAATCCAACCCCAAGCTCCGGATTGTGAGGACCTCACCCCCACCACTCGTCACCCTCGGGGCTCGACCCTCGGCCCAGACTGCGTGCGGTGGTGCTGATCACAAGCCTGGGTCCTCGCATCAAGTGCGAGGATGACGAATGAGGGGGTGGTGATTCGATCGAGCGCGTCTATGCACCAGCCCCTCGCCTCCGTCCTTGCCCGGTTCATCCGGGCAATCCAGGGGCGACGGACTCCGCGTTGCGGCAAAGTCTGGATCACCCAGATGAACCCGGTGATGACAGTTTCAATTGCGATGTCGGGAGGGATTGTGAGGATTTCACCCACGCCGCTCGTCACCCTCGGGCTCTCCCCCACAGACTTTCCGAAGCTACATACATTTTTGCGGCCGCCGGGCAACCAAAGCCGAGCCCAAGCTGTTGTTTTGCAATCAACAAGCACGAGGGCTCTCGCCATGAACGGAATCATTTATCTCGTCGGACTTGTCGTCGTCATCCTGGCGATCCTGTCTTTCTTTGGCCTGCGCTAGGAAAGCCGGGATTTAGTCGACCCACGCGGCAGCGTCGGTGCTGCTGCAGCGATGCGTTCAAGGAGATAAAAAATGACAATGCCATCGGCCACTGAAGTCATCGTCGCTCCCGGCGAAGATGAATACCACTCCTATGTCGACTGGGCCGCCATCATCGGGGGCATTATCCTGGCTTCCGCCATTTCGCTGATCATGATCACGTTCGGCTCGGCCATTGGCCTGTCGATGACCAACTTCCGTTCCGGCCAGGGCGCGTCCCCGGTGTGGATCGCCATCGCCGCCGCCAGTTGGCTGCTGTGGGTGCAGGTTTCCAGTTTCATGGCGGGCGCTTACCTCACGGGTCGCCTGCGCCGGCGCTTCGACGATGCCACCGAGCACGAAGTCGATGTCCGCGACGGCGCTCACGGCCTGCTGGTCTGGGCCGGCGGCACCCTGCTGGGCGCCATCATCATCGTCAGTGGTCTAGGTGCCGCGGCGCAGACGGCGGGGCAAGTGGCTTCAACCGTAACCAACGCGGCTGCCAATGTCGCTGGCGGAGCGGCCGCCGGGGCCGCAGCCAACCCGCTCGACCCGACCGCATATTTCGTTGATGCGCTGTTCCGTCCCGCGGCGCCTGCGCCAGCCGCCGCCGGGGCTGCTCCGGCCGCAACGCCAACGCCGCCCGCTGCGGTACCGGCCGCCTCCAACCCCGCCGCCTCGGCGGAAGCCAAGGCTGAAGCGGCGCGCATCTTTGCCCAGGCCGCTGCGAGCGGGCAGATTTCGGACCCGGACAAGGCCTATCTCGCCACTGTGGTGGCGCAGAATACCGGCCTCAGCCCGGCCGATGCCCAGGCGCGCGTCGACGCCGTCCTGAAGCAGATCAACGACGCCAAGCAGAAAGCCGCCGATGCCGCCGAGCAGGCCCGCAAGATGACGGTGCTGGGTGCCTTCCTCACCGCCGCCTCGCTGCTGATCAGCGCCGCCGCGGCGTTCTGGGCGGCCCAGATGGGCGGCAATCACCGCGACAAGGGTACGGTCTTCCACCAGGCCTTCCGGCGCTACTAGAGCAAGATCCATTCCGATGAAATCGGAATGGCGCTCTACGTCTTTGTGATGTCGCGCGATCGAACCGGAAAAGTCTGCAACTTTTCCTGATCACGCTCTAACGAGAGGAGAAAGCCATGTTTCGAGCACTGGGTCTTTGGCTGCTGGGCGTCCCCATCTGGCTGATCATCATCATCCTGCTCTTCGTTCACCGCTGAAGCGGGAGCGAGACGAGACAAGGAGGCGGAGCATCTCCGCCTCTTCTGCTATTCGGATTTGGCTTTTGGCCGCAGCATGCCGCCATAAATTCCGGGCGTGGAGCCCGGGATTTCGAACACCTCCAGCCGCCTGCGATAGAATTCGATCGGCCCGACGCCGCCAATCACCGCATAAGAATAACCGGCTTCCCGCATGCCCTTGAGCGTCGCGATCAGCAGCGCCTCGCCGATGCCTTGTCCTCGCATTGCCTCATCGACGCCGGTGGGCCCGAAAAAGCCCTTTGCTGTCGCGTCGTGGCAGGCAAAGCCGAGCATCTCGCCGTTCCTGACCGCAATCCAGATCGTCACCGGCAGGTGCCCAAATGCCACCGCACCCTCCGAGCGCCAACCGGCGCTGAAATGGCCGGCGACCCAGTCGAGCACGATCTGCCGCTCCGGCGCCAGGGCACGCCGCACCACGACGCCCGCCGCCCTCACCTTGGCCTCAGCCTCGAATTCCGGCAGGTCGTAGAGGCGCACCAGCAGGTCGGTCATGCGGGCCTCAATCCACCCGGCCGCGCGCGGCGACGGGCAGGGTTTCAGTGACAGTGTTGCCCGAAATCAGGTGCACGGCATCGAAGAGGTTGGAAACCACGCAGGCATGGTTGGGAATGATCCGGACCAGATCACCGATACGCGGCGTGTTCGAGGCCTGCGCCAGTTCGATCACCCCATGCTCCTCCGACAGGTTTTTGACGATGACCCCATCCGAGCCCATCACCAGTCCATAACCCTCCTGTCCGAGCAGGTCGCTGGTCAGTGCCTTCGAACCGGCATCGATGACGATGCGCGTCGCGGTGGGGCGACTGACGACGGTGGCGAGCACGGTCAGCGCGCAATCGTCCCAGCTCGCAACGCCGCGCGCCACCTGCGAGCGGTCGAAATAAATATAAGTCCCGGGCCGGTATTCGGTGACGACACGGTTTTCCGCATCGCGCCACATGTCGGGCGTGCCGCCGCTCGAAACCACCGGGCAGGCAATGCCGGCCTGCGCCAGCAGTTGCTTGGCCTCGGCCAGCCAGGCTTCCGCCTCGTCGCGCCGACCGGCGGCCGGGTAGGTCATCAGCCCGCCGAAGCGCAGGCCGGGGCTCATGCCGATCTGCCGCGCCAGCGCCAGCGCCTGCGCCGGGCTTTGCACCCCGCACCGTCCCATGCCGGTATCGCATTCGACCAAGACCGTCAGCGGCTTATCCGCCGCGGCAAAGGTCTGCGCGTAACCGGCGACGGTGTCCGGGCTGTCGGCCGTTACCGCCAGTGTCACCCGATCATTGAGCGCCTGCAGCCGCGCAAGCTTGTGCGCACCCATGATGTTGTAGGGCAGGAAGATATCCTCGAGCCCGGCATCGGCCATCACCTCGGCCTCGCCGAGCTTTTGCACGGTGATGCCGATGGCGCCGAGCGCCAACTGGCGCTTGGCGAAGCGTGGCAGCTTATGCGTCTTGATGTGCGGCCGCAGCTTCAGCCCCTGTGCATCGGCATGCGCCTGGGCGCGCGCCAGGTTGGCCTCGACCCGATCGATATCGATCAGCACGCACGGGGTTTCGAGATCGCCAAAAGTCTTGCTCACGCGGCGCTCCTCGCTGCCAGGTAGGCGGTCTTGCCCGGCAGCGACAGCAGTGCCGTCTGGGCGACGCGCACGGGGGTGTAATAGTGCTCGGCATCGAGCAGGTTGATGGTTCCCACCATCTCGCCGCCGATCTCGATCGGCAGGTTGACCACCGAACCGCAACCCAGCGACCAGATTCTTTCGTGATCCGGAAACACCTTGGCGATATCGGCGATGGTGTTGGCGATAAACGGCTTGCGCTGCTTGTGCACCAGTTCGAACCACTCGTCGTAGTGGATCGGCTTGGTGCCCGAAACCGGATAGTCCACCGGATGGCTGGTAAAGACGCGCCCGGCAAGCCCGGCCTTCATGTCCACCGTCATCACCGTGTAGAGCTTGGCTCCGACCACAGCATCCGTCAGCACCCGCAGGGCCCTCCACGGGGCCTCCGGGCCGGCATTGCGGCCGATGGCCTGATCGAATTCCGCCAGCGCCCCGGCGATGTTTGCGTCAGTCATGCTATCCCCCAAGGTTTGCTTAACCCAGGTCGCCATCAGCGCAAAACTTTGCCGTTCCGTCAACGCGTCCGCGTGGACTCGGTGATGTGCACGGACTTTGATGGAACTGCAAATCGGCTCGGGCTCCTCGCCCCCTCCCAAACCCTCCCCACAAAGGGGAAGGGTGCCGGGCGGAGTTTTTGTAGGCCACCATGCCGACAAGACCGGAAGCACCCTCCCCCTTGTGGGGAGGGTCGGGGAGGGGGTTGGGAGCCACCACGCCCTCAAACAAACGCCGCTTCCCCATCCACCCCCGACTTAACCCCCGTGATCATCGAGACCACGTCGTTGCCGGTGGTCTTGTCGCGGTCGACCACGCCGGCGATCCGCCCGCGGCGGAACACCCAGATGCGGTCGACGAGGTCGAAGACCTGTCGCAGATTGTGGCTGACCAGGATCAGCGGAATGCCGCGCGTCTTCAGGCCGCGGATGATGTTCTCGACCTGCGTGGTCTCCTGCACGCCGAGCGCCGCCGTCGGCTCGTCCATGATGATGAGTTTTGAGGCAAAGGTCGCCGCCCGGCTGATCGCCACGCACTGCCGCTGCCCACCCGACATGTTGCGGATCT
>JAQGKB010000346.1 GCA_028290345.1 Hyphomicrobiales bacterium
GAGGCGTCGCCCGATGTCTTCGCCTATCACAAGTGTGACTACTGGAACGGCTAACCGCTATTGGGGGAGAACAAATTGCGCAAAGCCTTGATCGTCTGGGGCGGCTGGCCGGGGCATGAACCGGAAGCCGGCGCCAAGATCGTTGCCGGCATGCTGGAGGAAGACGGCTTTGCCGTCACAGTGACCAATGACTACGCAGCCTTCGGCTCGCCGGATCTGGGCGACAACAGCCTGATCGTCCCGGTGATCACCAGCGACGAGATGGATCGGGCCTTCGCCGATAATCTGGTCGCTGCAGTGCGCGCCGGCACCGGTCTTGCCGGTTACCACGGCGGCCTTGCCACCTCGTTCCGCAACCTCGTGGCGTTCCATTATCTGACGGGCGTGCAGTGGGTCGCCCACCCCGGCGACATCATCGATTTCCGAGTCAACGTCGAAAAGCCGGACGATCCGATCATGGCCGGCATTGGCGATTTCGACTACCACTCGGAGCAATACTATCTGCACTTCGACCCCTCGATCGAAGTGCTCGCGTCGACGACCTTCAGCGGCGCGCATGATCCGGTCACTGAGGGCGTGAAGATGCCGGTAGTGTTCAAGCGCCGGTTCGGAAAGGGCCGAGTGTTTTATACCGCGCTCGGCCACGTGGTGGCGGAGTTCGAGAACCCGCAGATGCGTACCATCCTGCGCCGCGGCCTCAATTGGGCGGCACGGGAGGGGGCGTGATCCCCCTCCCTCGCAGCCGTCAGCCCGGGAACAGCGTCAGCCCGCCGTCGACGCGCAACACCTGACCGTTGATGAATTTTGCGCGCGGCCCGGCGAGGAACGCCACCGCGTCGGCAATCTCGTCCGGCTCGGCATAGCGCACCAGGGATTTGCCCGACGAATCCATCTTCACCGGATCGACGACGCGTGTCGCCTGGAAGCGCGCGCTCTTGGTCGGGCCGGGGCTGACTGCATTGATGCGCACGCCTTCGGTCAAAAGCTCCTTGGCGAGGCACCGGGTATAGTGCACCACCGCCGCCTTCAGCGTCGAATAGACCACTTCGGGCGAGCAGCCCATGTGCGCCGCCGCAGAGGCGATATTGATCACCGAGCCGGTGCCCGCCTTGACCATCGCCGGCACGAACGCCTGGCACATCAGCATGGTGCCGATCAGGTTGTTGTTTGTCAAAACCTGGATGTCCTCGAACGACACGTTGAGCGCATTGTTCGGGTTGGGCTTGTTGCCTGAAGCGCCGATATCGCCGCCGGCGCAATTGACCAGGATATCGACATGGCCGAGCTTGGCGTTGATCTCCTCTTTCATCTTCGCTACCGCGGCCGGATCGCCGATATTGCCGGTGACGGCGACGGTGCGCACGCCAAAACTCTCCATCTGCTTGGCGACTTCGCCAAGGTTGGCGGCTTCGCCATATTTGGCGGTTGCCTCCCAGCTGAGGTCATGGATGGCGACGTCGGCGCCCAGTTCCGCCAATTTTCGCGCCATGACATTGCCCAGCCCGCGTCCCGACCCGGTGACGAAGGCGATCTTGCCGCTCAGTTCCTTGCTCATAGTCTCTCCTCACATAATGCCGATGGATTTCATGTTCGCGGCGCTGCGCCGGATCATGTCGAGTTCGTATTGGGCCACTTCGCCATCCGCGCCGTGCTCCCACGGCGTGCGGTAATCCGCATCATCCGGCAGCCGGTTGCGCTTCGCCGCCAATAGGCAGGCGGCAAGATCCTCCGCCGATTTCGGGGCATAGCCCTTCCACCAATCGGCCGTCAGCAGTTTCACGTGGCGCACATCGAGCGCGCCCGGCTCGAGCACGGCGGGCAGGGTCGTGTGGAATTGACCGAGAATGGCCACCAGCTCTGGAAACGGCACCGCGCCATCGCCAATGGCGCAGCGCACCAGCCGAAAACCGTCGTCGGTCGCCTGCACCCGATAATCCTTGAGGTGCACGTGCCGCACATAGGGCGCGATCACCCGGGTGAAATCCAGCGGCGCCTCGGCGACGGGAAAGGTATTGCCGGTATCGAAGACGATGCGCACCGCGTGCCCGAATTCCTCGCAGAAGCCGACCAACTCGCGGCTGGTGAAATCCTGGTGGTTTTCGATGACGATGGTCAGCCCGTGTTCAGCGGCCCTCGGCGCATAGAGCCCGAGCTTGCTGCGCACGCTCGCCAGCAACTCGAACCAGTGCTGCCCCGCCGCATGCCTCTCGCCACAAAGGATCGGCGTCAGCGCCACGCGGATGAGCTTTGCATTCAACGCCAGCGCGGCACGGATGCACAAATCCATATCGCCGTGCTGCAGGCCCGAACTGATCACCGGAGTCATCCCCAGCCCCTCGAGCCGGTCGCGTAGGGCCGCAAGATCGGCGTCGGTCATCTTGCCGAGCCAGCCTTCCCAGATCTCCAGCGTCTTGCCGCCGAGTTCTTCCGCCAGCGCGATGAAGCCTTCCAGCCCCTTGCCGTCCGAATTGGCGCGCGGCGTGCCGGCACCCTGCAGCCCAAGATAATAGGTCAACCCGTAAGGGTTCAGTCCGACTTGCAGCACTTGTTGCCTCCCTTACAGCAGCCCGCCATCGACGATGATCGATTGCTTGGTGATCATCTGGCTATCATCGGCCGCGAGGAACAGCGCCGTGCGGGCAATCTCCTCCCCGAGCAGCACTTTCTTGATGGTCTGGCGTTGCACCACCGCATCGACCGAGCCGGGCTCGCTGAACCATAGCTGCAACTGCCGCTCGGTGATTACCGCCCCGGGCTCGATGGCGTTGACGCGGATATTGTCGTCCCCATAGGCCCGCGCCAGACTCAGCGTCATGCCCAGCACCCCGGCCTTGGCAGTGGCATAGACCGCCATCCGCGCCCCGCCGCCGCGCCAGGAGATCGACGAGAGGTTGATGATCGAGCCGCCGCCGAGCTGCCGCATCTGGGGATGCACCGCCTGCGCGGCGAAGAATTGGTGCTTGAGATTGACCGCCTGGGTGCGATCCCAATAGGCCTCGGTCACCTCGTCCACCCGGTGCCGGTCGTCATTGGCGGCGTTGTTGACCAACACACCGATCGGTCCGAGCCGGCGGCCGATTTCGTCGATGCGGGCCTGTAGCCCTGCGGTATCGGTCACATCGCAGCGGAGGAACAGCGGGCTGTGCTGGGCTCCGCTCAACTCTGCCACCAGCGCCTCGCCGGCCGTGACCTGGATATCGAGAAAGGCGACTTTGCTGCCATTTGCTGCGAAGGCGCGGACCATGTCCGCTCCGATGCCCGAGGCGCCGCCGGTTACAAGAACGACGCGGCCCACAAGGCTGGGATATTGTGCAAAATTCATAGAAAACCGAAATCCTCAGATTAATTGCCTGGTCGCCGGATCGAACAGGCATGCATGCGCCATGTCCACCCCCAGCAGAATTTCCTCGCCCATGCTGGGCGCCTCGTCCGGATCGAAGCGGCCGACGATTTCGAGGTCGCCCAGCCGCATCACCGCGATGGTTTCCGCCCCGGTCGGCTCGACCAGTTCCACCGGCGCGTGCAGTGACACCATGCCGGGCTTTTGTGCCCGCGCCTCCGGATCGTAGCGGCTCAGATGCTCGGGCCGGATGCCCAGGATCACCTGCTTGCTGGTCGCCCGCGACGCGACGTTGTCGAAAAGCGCCAGCGTTGCCGTCTCGCCGTCGGCCAGCTTGATCGTCAGAGCCGGCTTGCCGCCTTCGGTGGTCAGTTCCGCTGGAATGAAATTCATCGCCGGAGAACCCATGAAGCCGGCGACAAACATGTTGGCCGGGTGGTCATAAATCCGCTGCGGCTCGTCGAATTGCTGCACGCTGCCCTGATGCATTACCGCGATGCGCGAGGCGAGCGTCATCGCCTCGACTTGGTCGTGGGTGACATAGACCGTGGTCTTGCCAACCCGGTGATGTAGCTTCTTGATCTCGGTGCGCATATCGACGCGAAGCTTGGCATCGAGGTTGGACAGCGGCTCGTCGAAGAGGAACAGTTTTGGGTCGCGCACCAGCGCCCGCCCCATGGCCACGCGCTGCCGCTGGCCGCCCGAAAGCTGTCCCGGCTTACGCTTCAGCAGCGCCTCGATCTGCAGCAGCGCCGCGACGCGGGCCAGCGTTGCCTCCTGCTCGGGCCTCGGCACCTTGCGGCTTTCCATGCCGAACAGCATGTTCTCGCGCACCGTCATCGTCGGGTAGAGCGCATAGGACTGGAACACCATGGCGATATCGCGATCCTTCGGCGCCACCGAATTCACCAGCCGTTCGCCGATGCGGATTTCCCCGGAGGTGACGCTTTCCAGCCCCGCGATCATCGCTAGAAGAGTGGATTTTCCGCAGCCGGAAGGACCGACGAGGGCGACGAACTCGCCATTCCGTGCCTCTAGGTCGATGCCTTTGAGCACCTCCACGGCACCGAAACTCTTGCGCAGATTATGGACGGTCAGAGCAGACATCAAAACCTCATCATTTGATCGCGCCTTGCGTCAGGCCGCGCACGAAGTACTTGCCGCCCAGGAGATAGACGAGCAGCGGGGGCAGGGCGCCGATCAGCACGGCTGCACTCATGACGTCATAGACGCGCACATTGGTGCCGTTCGTGCTGAGCGCGACGAGCGCCGCCGTGATCGGCTGCTCACGCCCCGAGGTGAAGATCACCGCGTAGAGGAACTCGTTCCAGATGCCGGTGAACTGCCAGATCACGGTGACGATCAGGATCGGCGGCGACAGTGGCAGGATGATCTTTCTGAAAATCCGCCAGAACCCGGCTCCGTCGATCCGCGCCGCCTTGATCAGGTCGTCCGGGATGTTGACGTAGAAATTTCGGCAGAACAGCGTCGTGAACGAAATCCCCTGCACGCAGTGGATCAGGATCAGCCCATAGGTAGAGTTGGTCAGGTGCAGAGTTCCAAGGATGTAGGCCCATGGCATCAGCGCCACCTGACCGGGCATGAACACGCCCAGCATCATGCAGCCGAAGAGGATTTCCGAGCCCCGGAACTTCCACTTGCTGAGGATATAGCCATTGATCGCCCCGATGGCGGTGGAAATGATGGTGGCCGGGATCGCCAGTTTCAGCGAGTTGAAGAAATTGCCCTGCATGCCGGCGCAGGTGCCGCCAACGCAATAGGTGCTCCACGCATCCACCCAGGCCTTGAAGGAAAAGCTTCGCGGCCATGCAATCAGCCCGTTCTGTGCGATTTCAGGCAGTTGGCGGAACGAGTTGAGGATCACTACCACCAATGGCAGCAGGTAGACGATGGCGAAGATCGTCAGCAGTCCATAGATGATGGTGCGCGAGCGGAAATAGCGGCGGCCGGCAATGGCGGCTTCCGGATCGAGGGCGCGGGTGAGGGCGATATCAGCCATTTTTACCCTCCCGGCGCTTGCGCCACACCAGCCACAGCGAATAGGGCACCAGGACCACGGCAAGCGCCGCAAGGATCATGATCGCAGCCGCAGCGCCCTGCGCGATCTGTCCACGCTGGAACATCAGGTCGTAGACGTAGATCGCGGGGAACGTGGTCGCGATGCCCGGCCCGCCATTGGTCAACGCAATCGCCAGATCGAACGTCTTGATGGCGAATTGCAGCAGCACCACCATCACCGCAAGGAAGATTGGCGCGATGGTCGGCAGTATCACCCGGGCATAGATGCGGAACACCCCCGCGCCATCAATCTGCGCCGCCTTGATGATGTCCTGGTCGACCGAGCGGAGCCCGGCGAGGAACAGCGCCATGGCAAAACCCGAGGACTGCCAGATGCCGGTGATCACGATGGCATAGAGCGCCAGGTTGCGATCGGTAGTCAGCGCGAAGGTGAAATTGCTCCACCCCAGGCTGCGCACGAAGAGCTGGATGCCGGTATCAGGGGTATAGAGCCAGCTCCAGACGGTGCCGGTCACCACGAACGATACCGCCAGCGGGTAAAGGAAAATCGTCCGCCAGATCGCCTCGCCGCGCACGCGCTGGTCGATGACGATCGCCAGTAGCAGCCCGACCGCCATGGCGCCGACGACGTAGAACGCGCTGAAGATGAAGAGGTTGTGGTAGGCGATGTTCCAGCGCGTGTTGGCCCAGAGGTCCGCATAGGGTTTTAGCCCGATGAACTTGTAGGTGGGCAGCAGCGAGGAATTGCTGAGCGAAATATAGAGTGTCCAGCCGGTGAAGACGAAGACGTAGATCAACGTAGCCGCCAGCGAAGGCGCCAGAACCAGGAACGGAACCGCCTGGGCTAGCCTTTCCCGCCATGATGGGCCTGCCGCAGCGGCGCTCGGCTCGAGAACTGATTGCATCAAGGCACCTCGATCGCTCGCAGCCGTCCGCGATCCGGGGATCGCGGACGGCCCGAGGCAGAAACGCTATTCCTGAGCTTGGACGGCGTCGGCCATGGTCTTGGCCGCGTCCTCGGGGGTCATCTCGGGCGTATTCACGAACTGCGTGATGGTATCCATCATGGCGCCGCGATATTTCTGCAGCACGGTCATGTTGTGGGCCATCGAGCGCACCAGCGTGCCAGCCGAGATGGAGGCCTGCAGGTCCTTCTGGCTAAGCTGCTGGCAGGGATTGAACCCCTTTGACAGATCGACGTCGAGGCGGGCCG
>JAQGKB010000012.1 GCA_028290345.1 Hyphomicrobiales bacterium
GCTGCGGCTGCGGCTGAGGGCGCAACGGCTTTGCGGCCGGCTGCACTTCTGCCGGGCCTTCGTCGTCGTCTTCCTCCCCGTCGGCATAGCCTTCGGGCTCGTGCACGCGCTCGTTGCGTTCTTCATAGTCGTCGCCGGCAGCGGCGATGATATCCTCGATCGACGCGGCGACCGGCTTGGCCTTGCCCGAGAGCTTCGATGCAGGTTTGGGCGGTTCGGCAGGCTTGGCGGTGGCAGTTGCCGCAGCCGGGGCAGGACGCGCCGGAGTGACCGGCGCCGGACGGTTCTGCGGCGTGAAGGCGGGCGCCGGCTGGGCCGGTTGCTCCTGCTGCCTCAGCCCCGAGATCACTGCCTCGCTGGCTTCCTGCTCGACCTGGCGGATGCAATCTTCGAGCTGCAGCCGGTGCTGGGTGATATCGCGAGCCGCCAGAGGGGGATTGAGACCGCGCAACTGTCCGACGAGCGCGGAGCGCGCTTTCTCGTAGACCGCACGCCGAGCAGCGCCGTTGTTCTCCGGCAAGGCCTCCACCGCCCTGCGTAGCAGCTCTTTGTAATCCGCCATTCGCTACTTGAAACTCACAACTTGCCGGGGATGTTCTAGCAAATAAACTCAGTCTTGAAACGGGTCATACACCAATATGGTATCCAGCCGTTCGGGGCTGGTCGAGAGCATCGCAACCGGAGCCCCGATCAATTCCTCGATATACCGCACATATTTCACCGCTTGGGCGGGCAATTCCGACCAGCTGCGCGCGCCCGCAGTGGTCTCGGACCACCCCTCAAGGGTTTCGTAAACGGGCGTAACAGCAGCTTGTGCTCCCATTGAGGCAGGCAGGTAGTCCAAACGCTTTCCATCCAGCTCATATCCCACACAAACCTTGATTTCTTTAAGGCCGTCGAGCACGTCGAGCTTGGTCAGGGCGATGCCGGTAATTCCCGAGGTTTTGACCGTCTGCCGCACCAGCATGGCATCGAACCAGCCGCAGCGGCGCTTGCGCCCCGTGACAGTGCCGAACTCATGCCCGCGCTCGCCGAGGAACTGGCCGACGTCGCCGGTATCTTCTGTGGGAAACGGCCCCTCGCCGACGCGCGTGGTATAGGCCTTGGCAATGCCGAGCACATAGCCCACCGCTGTGGGGCCAAGGCCCGAGCCCGCCGCCGCCTGCCCGGCAACCGTGTTTGACGACGTGACGTAGGGATAGGTGCCGTGATCGTTGTCGAGCAGCGCGCCCTGCGCACCCTCGAACAGGATGCGCGCGCCGCCCCGGCGCTTTTCGTCCAATATCCGCCACACCTGGTCCATGAACGGCAGGATCTTGTCGGCCACCGACATCAGTTCGTTGTAGAGCGTCTCGGCCTGCAATTCGGTGAGGCCCATGCCGCGGCGCAGCGCATTGTGGTGCGCCAGGAGCCGCTCGATCTTGACCATCAGCGTATCAGGCTCGCTGAGATCGATGAGCCGGATGGCGCGGCGGCCGACCTTGTCCTCATAGGCGGGGCCGATGCCACGCTTGGTAGTGCCGATGCGCAACCCGGAATTGGCGCCCTCGCGAATGGCATCGAGCTCGCGGTGCAGCGACAGGATCAGCGGCGCGTTCTCGGCGATGCGCAGCATGTCGGGGGTGACGTGCACGCCCTGCCCGGCGAGCTTTTCCATTTCAATGACGAAATGGTGCGGATCGACGACCACGCCGTTGCCGATGACGCTGAGCTTGCCGCGCACTACGCCGGACGGCAGCAGCGACAGCTTGTAGCTCACTCCGTCGATGACCAGCGTGTGGCCGGCATTGTGCCCGCCCTGGTAGCGCACCACCACATCGGCACGTTCGCTCAACCAGTCGACAATCTTGCCCTTGCCCTCGTCACCCCATTGCGCGCCGACGACCACCACATTAGCCATAGAACCGTCCTCAACCGGCGGCATGCCGTGCGAACCCTGCAGGGCCCGGCGCTGCCGCGAAAGAAACAAGCGCTGCGCCCCGTAGGAGCGGCGCAAAATTGCTGATAAGTCGGGTTAGCATAGATCACAAGTGGCCACATGACGAAACGGTTTGCCGCGCAAGGCACAGGTTTACTAACGGCAGTCCTCGCCCGGCCCTATTTCATGCTGGTGCTGACCACGCTGTTCTGGGGTGGCAATGTCGTTGCCGGCAAGCTCGCCGTCGGCAATATCGACCCGTTCGCGTTCATGATCTTCCGCTGGAGCGGCGCCTTCCTGGCAGTATTGCCGTTCGCCATCAAGCCGCTCAGGCGCGACCTGCCGGTCATTCGCAAACACTGGATATTGTTCCTGTTTTACGGCGCCATCGGCATGGCGACGTTCAACGTGCTGCTCTATCTTTCGGCTTACTACACCTCCGGCGTGAACGCCGCGCTGGAGCAGGTGGCGATCAATATCTTCACCATGGCCGGCAATTTCGTGTTGTTCCGCCTGCGTGTACGCTGGCTGCAATTGGTCGGCGTCGCCGCCACCATCCTCGGCGTCGCGCTGACGGCGACGCATGGCAACCTTGCGCGAATTTTCATGCTCGACATCAATCTGGGCGACGCCCTGGTGCTGTTGGCCAGCCTTGCCTATGCCGTCTATTCCATCGGCCTGCGCTATCGTCCGGCGGTGCACTGGATGAGCTTTATCGCCGCCGTGTTCGTCGCCGCCCTCGTCGCATCGCTGGCTTTCCAGTTCCTGCTCAACGGCGGCCTTGCCCCGTTCCTCGCAGCGATCCCGGCCATCACCCCGAAGGGCTGGCTGTTGGTACTATATGTCGCACTGCTGCCCTCGATCATTTCGCAGCTGTTCTACGCCCGGGCGGTCGAACTGATCGGAGCGAACCGCGCCTCGCTGTTCATCAACCTCATTCCCCTGTTCGGGGCATTGCTGTCGGTGCTGATCCTGGGCGAGCAGTTGCAGCCCTATCACCTTGCCGCCGCGGGATTGGTGATCCTCGGCCTCGTGCTCGCCGAATTTGCAGCCCGCCGCAGGCAGCCGGCGATGCTCTAGCCGGCCTTGCGCAGGAACGGCACCAGCATCGGCACCCGCCGCCGGTAGGCGTCGTAAGCCTCGGGCCCGAGTTCGGCCTCGAGGAAGTTCTCCTCGAAGCGGGCCTTGATATAGGTCGCGCCCATCAGCATGGCTGCGGCCACGAGCGCAAGCGGCGTGCCCCTGTCGATCGCAGTCGCGATGACGGCGAGGAAAAGGCCGGTGTAAATCGGATGCCGCACGATCGCATAAGGCCCGGTTTCGATGACTCGGTGGTCGGCCTTGCGCGTGATCGTACCCGACCAGAGCTTGCCCAGGTGCAGCCTTGCCCACCAGGTAAACGCAAAGCCGGCAAGCGCCAGCAGCACAAGAACCCAGCCGACGCCATCGCCGACGCTCCACAATTGCGGGTCGCCGAAATCGTAGAACAACAACACTACGCCGATAGTCGTGGGGATTCGATAGGCCAGTTCTTCGCGCGGCCTCGCGCAATTTTCCGTCCGGTTCGACCACAGT
>JAQGKB010000077.1 GCA_028290345.1 Hyphomicrobiales bacterium
ACGACCGGCCTGGTCGTTGGCCTGCTCGAGAAGCGCAACATTCTCTCGCGGCGTCCGTCCGTGGAGGATGGCCGGCGGAGTATCCTGCATCTGACCCCGGCTGGCCAGGACATGTTCGCCAAGTTGCAGAAGCCGGCGGAGCGCTCGATGGTGCGGCTGCTCGACTCGCTCTCGACGCGCGAGAGGCGGCAATTGACGCCGTTGCTGACCCGTCTGGTGGATGACACGGACGTCCCGCCCGATTTGGCGAGCAAGTCATTGCGCCTGAAGCCGCTGCTGCAGCGCCCGGGTTTTCTCATTCGCCGCGCCCATCAGCGTTCGGCGGCGGTATTCTCTCGCGAGTGCAAGGATCTGCAACTGACGAGCACGCAATACGGCGTGTTGCAGGTGCTGGATAAATCCGACCTGATCGACCAGGTGACCCTGGCGCGCCTGATCGCAGTCGATCGCTCGACGATCGCCCTGGTGATCAGCCTGCTGATCAGCCGCGGCAGCATCGCCAAGGTTGCCGATACGCACGATCGGCGTCGACGCTTGTTGTCGCTCACCGAGGCGGGGCGCGAATTGCTCGCGGCGGCCAATCCGCTCGCGCAACGTGCGCTGGAGAAGCTCAATGAAGTTTATTCGGACGAAGAGCGTGCCTGGCTGTTGAAGGCGCTGGATCGCATCATCAGTCGTCACGAGGCTAGATTTTCTACCGTACCCGATTCAACAGAGGCGCTTTAGGCCGGATACATTCGGTAACACATTGAAATATATGTAGATATTTGTTTCTGCGCACTCATGCGTCAGCTTGTCCAGTTGACAATTAGTGCGACGTCGTTCTAATTTGTGACTACCCCGAGACGGCGTTGCATCGATCGCAACGGAGGCCGGCGCGGATGTGTAAAGCTTGCGGCACGCCGCAATTGGCCTTGGGAGGGGCAATATGACTAGAGCACGGGATTACCGTGATATTTACAGCGGCTTGCTCCTGATATGCATGGGCGGGTTCGCGACCATTTATGCGGCCCTCACCCTTCCACTTGGCACGGTGATGCGCATGGGCCCGGGCGGCTTCCCGGCCATCCTTGGCGGCATTCTCTTTCTCATCGGAGTGATCATTCTTGTCCCCGCGCTTCGGCGTGAGGGCGAGGTGATGGAGAGCCTTGAAATCAGGCCGGCAATCGCAGTGCTTGGGGCAGGGATCGTCTTCTCCCTCATCCTGGAGCAAGTGGGGCTGGTTCCCTCCACCTTCGTGTTGGTCATTATCGCTGCGAGCGGAGACAACAAGCTCACCATTCGGGCAAAAGTCGTGCTCGGCGTGATCCTTTCCGTCCTGGCATTCCTGATCTTCAAGGTGGGCTTGTCCCTGCCGATCGTCGCAGTGAGGTGGCCTTTCTGATGCTGTACGCAGATTTCTTCAGCAATATCCAACTCGGCCTCAGCACGGCCGTAAGCCCAGCCAACCTGCTGTATTGCTTCATTGGCGTCTTCGTCGGGATGCTTGTTGCGGTGCTTCCCGGCGTTGGCAAACTCGCCGCCATGTCGATGTTGTTCCCGATGACGTTCTATCTCGGGCCGACGTCCTCGCTGATCATGCTGGCCGGCATCTACTACGGCACCGGCTATGGCGGATCGACGGCTTCGATCCTGCTCAACGTGCCTGGCGAGCCGTCGTCGGCCGTAACCTGTATCGATGGCTATCAAATGGCCAAGCAGGGGCGTGCGGGCGTCGCACTGTCGATCGCGGCAATTGCTTCCTTCGTAGCAGGCAGCATCGGCATTCTTGTCATGATGCTGTTCTCGCCACTTATCCTGAGCGCGGCGCAGTCGTTCAGCTCGGCAGAGTATTTTGCCGTCATGCTGCTCGGCCTGCTGTCGGCAACCGCGATCACCGACGGCTCGTTTTTCAAGAGCCTCTCGATGGTTTTCCTTGGCCTGCTGCTGGGCACCGTTGGTCTTGATCTCTTCACCGGGTTGCCCCGCTTCACCTTCGGCATCCCCGACCTTTCCGACGGTGTTAGCATCGTGGCGCTTGCCATGGGCGTCTTTGGGCTCTCGGAAATCATCAACAGCGTTCGTGCCGTTGCCGAAGGCAAGGTGGAGAACGTCACTCTCCGGTCACTCATCCCGACGCGTGATGACATGCGTCGCTCCGTCGGGCCTATCCTCCGCGGCTCGCTGACTGGCTCCCTCCTGGGGGCGCTGCCAGGGGTCGGGCCGGCGATCGCCTCGTTCATGGCTTATGCCTTGGAGAAGCGGATCTCCAAGGATCCCTCACGCTTTGGTAAGGGCGCAGTGGAGGGGGTCGCCGCGCCCGAGGCTGCCAACAACGGCGCTGATCAGACCGGCTTCATTCCGACGATGACCTTGGGCATTCCCGGCAACGCCGCGATGGCCCTCATGCTCGGCGTGCTGATCATGCATGGCATAACGCCCGGCCCGAGCCTGGTCACCAAGCATCCCGACGTGTTCTGGGGGCTGGTCATGAGTTTCTGGCTCGGCAATCTGATGCTGCTTGTCCTCAATATCCCACTGGTCGGGATCTGGGTACGCCTGCTGCAGATTCCCTACAAATGGTTGTATCCGGCCGTCGTCATGTTCATCTGCATTGGCGTCTATTCGGTCAACAGCAGCAGCTTCGACGTCCTGTTGGTCGTGCTTTTCGGGGGCATGGGCTATCTTCTGAAGTTTCTCGGCTTCTCCATGGCGCCTTTGCTGCTTGGCTTCGTGCTCGGTCCGCTCATGGAAGAGCACTTCCAGCGCGCCATGATCCAGGCACACGGGAATTTGCTGATTTTCTTCGAACGCCCGATCAGCGGAACCGCCATGTTCATCGCGATTGCCCTGGCAGCTTGGGCAGCCTACGCGGCGATCAAGCGCAAGCCCATGCTGGCGGAAGTTGCGGCGTAAGCCGCAATGGGGCTCGGACACAAGCTTCCGGCTTTCCATTCATATCTGGAGAGCCGGAGGGGAGGAGAACCCTGCAGTGCCGTGACGCGCCGGCGGCCGTTCTCTCGCAGAATGAACCGCTCTGCCAGCCTCGCATCGCGCGTGGCGTGCGTCTGGTACTGCAGGGTTTATCAAGGCACCCGTCGAATTTGCCTTGATTGCCAACGGCCGGTGGTCGCTGATATATAGTCAGACGTCGTCGTAAATATATGCAGCATTGCATATTGGTTGAGATTGCAGTGACGCGGTGCGGATTTTGGATGCGCGTCGGAAACGCAAGGTGGGATTTCAGTTGCCTGCTCCTCGGATAATCGTCGGCATCAGCGGAGCGTCCGGCGCCATTTATGGCGTCCGGAGCCTCGAAATGCTGCGCGAACTCGGGGTCGAGACGCACCTGGTGATTTCCAAGAGCGGCGTGTTGACCATCGAGCAGGAACTTGGCGTTTCAGCTGCCTCGGTGAAGCACCTGGCCGACCACGTGCACGCGCCGGGCAATATCGGCGCGGCCTGCGCAAGTGGCTCGTTTCAAACCTTGGGCATGATTGTGGCGCCGTGCTCCATGCGCAGCCTTGGTGAAATCGCGAACGCCGTCAGTTCATCGCTGCTGACGCGTTCCGCCGAAGTTGTGCTGAAGGAACGGCGGCGGCTGGTGCTGTTGACGCGCGAGGCGCCACTGACCAACGCGCACCTGAAGAACATGCTGGCCGTATCGGAAATGGGCGGCGTGATCATGCCGCCCGTGCCCGCCTTTTATGCCCACCCCAAATCGATCGACGAGATGGTCGATCATACCGTTAGCCGTGCGTTGGACCTGTTCGGGCTCGATACGGGCAAGGCCGTGCGCTGGCACGGCCTTGCTGGCGATCCGAGCAATGTTCAGCCTGTGAAGTGAAATTCTACGATCAAGCCCAAAGGCGTCCTGCCGCCGATTTGGTAAGACGTATGATTAATGAGTTGGCGGAGACCAAGTATGAAAGTCATCATTATCGGCGGCGGCATCGGTGGGATGACCATGGCCTGTACATTGGCCACCAATGGCATCGTGCCCGAAGTTTTCGATACGGCACCAAAGCTGGAGCCGATAGGGCTGGGGATCAACCTTTTGCCGCACGCCGCCCAGGTGATGGCCGATATCGGCGTCTTGGACGACATCGCTGCGCTAAGCGTCGAAACCTTTGAATCGACGTTCTTCAACAAGTACGGCCAGCACATCTTTTCCGAACCGGCCGGACTGCGCGCCGGGTACGACCTGCCGCAGTACTCGGTGCACCGCGGCGATCTGCATCAGCCGATGCTCGGCCGGTTTATCGCGGTTGCCGGCGGCCAGCATGTCCACACCTCGCACCGCTGTGTCGGCTTCGAGCAGGATGAGGCCGGCGTGGTGGCCCATTTCCACGACACCGTGACCGACGAGGTGCTGCCGTCCGTGCGGGGCGATGTGCTGATCGCGGCTGACGGCATTCACTCCGTGATCCGCAAAACCTTGCATCCGTCGGAGGGGGACCCGGTCTATTCGGGCGTCAACATGTGGCGGGGTGCTGTCGTCCACAAGCCGTTCCTGCAGGGCGCCAACATGGTGCGCGTCGGCTGGCTGTCCACCGGCAAGCTGGTGCTCTACCCGATCCGCAACGATGTCGATGGCCAGGGCAACCAGCTCATCAACTGGGTGGTCGAGATCGAGACGCCAAAATTCAAACAGAAGCGCGACTGGAACAAGGAAGGCTCCGCCGAGGATTTCCTTTGGGCCTTCGAAGCCATGAAATTCGATTGGCTCGATATTCCGTCGTTGCTGCGCAGCACCGCCAAAGTGCTCGAATACCCGATGGTCGATCAGGATCCGTTGCCGTTCTGGACCCAGGGTCGCGTTACCCTGATCGGGGACGCCGCCCATCCGATGTATCCGCGCGGCTCCAACGGCGCCTGCCAGGCGATCATCGACGGAGCGGTGCTGGGCAAGGCGCTGCTTGCAGCCGCCGATCCACGCGATGCGCTGAAGCACTATGAGGCCGAGCGCCTTCCCGCGACCACGCAGGTGGTGCTGACCAACCGCTCGACGCCCCCCGATATCATCCTCAAGGAAGTTTTTGAACGCACGGGCGATCGTCCGTTCGACAACATCCATGACGTGATTACCGAGGACGAACTGAAAACTTTATCCAACAACTACAAGAAGATCGCCGGCTTTGACCGTGAGGGGCTGGAGAAGAGCCTGTCCGATCGGGCCGTTAGCTGAGGAGGATGCATGATGGAAACCCAAGCAGTGCCGGCCCTGACGACTCGCGTCGATAAGCCATACGTCGACCTTCGCGAGTTTCTCGAGCGGGTCGATGCCCTGGGAGAGCTGAAGCGGGTCTCCGGGGCCGGCTGGGACCTGGAGATGGGGTGCCTGGCTGAGCTGATCTATCATGCCGGGCAGGAAAATCCGCCGGCAATCCTCTTTGACGACATTCCGGGCTATCCCGGCTTCCGCTGCGTCTCCGGCCTGACCAATTCCAGCCAGCGGCTGGCGGTCACGCTCGGCTTCCCGCTGTCCAAGAACGCCATCGATATCGTGCAGTGCTACCGAGACCGCATGAAGGAGCACAAGCCGATCCCGCCCGTCGAGGTCGACGCGAAGACGGCGCCGATCTACCAGAACGTCCTCCGCGGCGACGACATCGATATCCTGAAATTCCCGGTTCCAAAGCTCCATGAGCTCGACGGCGGGCGCTATGTCGGCACCGACGATCTGGTGATCATGAAGGATCCCGATGGCGGTTGGGTCAATATCGGCACCTATCGTTCGATGGTCCACGATGCCAAATCGCTGGGATTGTGGATCTCCCCCGGCAAGCAGGGCCGTCAGATCCGCGACAAGTATTTCGCGCAGGGCAAGCCATGCCCGGTGCTGATCTGCGTCGGCCATGACCCGTTGCTGTTTTTGGCGTCGGGCAACGAGCTCCCCTATGGGCTCTCCGAATATGACTATGCGGGTGGCCATCGCGGCCTGCCCTTCGAGGTCGTGCGCAGCGAGGTCCACGGCCTCCCGATGCCCGCGCACGCCGAGATCGTCATCGAGGGCGAGATGCATCCGGGCGACATGCGCCTGGAAGGACCGTTCGGCGAATTCACCGGCTATTATGCCAGTCACCAGAGTCCGCAGCCTGTCGTGCGCATCCAGCGCATCTACCATCGTGACAGCCCGATCCTGACCATGGCTTCGCCGATGCAGCCACCATCGGATTTCAGCTTTTCCAAATGCGTCACGAAATCCGGGATGATCTGGGACGAGATCGAACGTGCCGGCCTTTCCGGCGTCAAGGGCGTCTGGTGCCACGAAGCCGGCGGCGCGCGCATGTTCAACATTGTCTCAATCAAGCAGCGCTATCCCGGCCATGCCCGGCAGGCCTTGCACCTGGCGGCAAGCTGCCAATCGGGGTCCTATCTGGGACGTTTCGTGGTGGTGGTCGACGAGGATGTCGATCCGACCAATACCTTCGATGTGATTTGGGCGATCAGCACGCGGTGCGATCCCGCCGAGGATATCGAGTTCATCCGCCGGGCCTGGTCCGGCCCGCTCGATCCGATGCTGACCGAGGGCAGCGGCACCAATTCGCGCGGATTGATCGAT
>JAQGKB010000097.1 GCA_028290345.1 Hyphomicrobiales bacterium
GAGTTTGACGCGGAAGTGAAGCCCGAGGCCATGGTCGGGCCGTTGAAGCTGAAGAAGTAGGGGGGCTTCGTCCCCGCTCATTCCGCCTCCCCCCATTCGTCACCCTCGGGCTCGACCCGAGGGCCCAGACTGCGGACGGTGGTGCTTGCCACAAGCCTGGGTCCTCGCGTCGAGTGCGAGGATGACGAATGATGGGTTGTGCCGAGTATTGAGCTGGAGCTTGGACCGGGCATCCCGCTCGTGCGCGGCTAGAGCCGCATCCTGCGCCTCCGCCACCCCCCTCCGATGCCCACTAGCCGACGCACCTGCACTTTGGCAGAGTGCGGGCAGCTAATGTGGCGTGCAGCGGAGCTAGTTGATGAGCAATGTCTATACAGGTCCTCGCATTTCTCGCCGCAAGGCGAGTGGGGCGTTTCTCGTGCCGCTGCTGGTTCTGCCGCTGATCATTTACAATATCGTGGCGTTCATCGTCTTCGGCGGTGCCGGAACGGGATGGGCCAATCCGGTGGTATCGATCCCGATGGTGTCGCGCGCCGTGTGGGGATTGACCGCCGGCGACCTGTTGCTGTTGGCCGGGCTGGTTTGTCTCTTCTTCGAAATCCTCAAATCCACCCGCACCGGATCGGCGTCGATCATCGAGCACATCTTCTCGACGGCCGTGTTCGTGGTCTTTTTGGTCGAATTCCTGCTGGTCGGCGCCGCGGCGACATCGACCTTCTTCATCCTGATGGTGATGAGCCTGATCGATGTGGTGGCCGGGTTCTCGGTATCGATCACCAGCGCCGAGCGCGACGTCAGCTACAATTAGGTGACGATAGTCTTGCGATAGCCCGACGGCATGCGCAGGGTCGAGGCGCGGGCGCCGGTGGCGTAGGCGTCGACGGCCACATCGACGGTGGCGCGGCGGCGAGCCCGCTGGGGGGGCAGGTTCTGGCGTTCGGCGAGCAGTTGAGAGAGGAAGGCCGCCTTCGGGCTGGTGCGGGTCAGCGTGGGCCGCGGGGTCGGCGCTTCGACGGGAACCGGCAGGGTAAACGGCTGCTGCGGTTCGCTCGATTTGTCCGACATGCCCTGACGCCTTTACTTGGTCCGGCATCAATTGCTTCAATGCCTGGGACCAAAATAAGTGCGGGGTTAAGTATTGTCGCGCGGAGTCCGGAAGTAGGGTTAACCGCATGTTTTCTGGGGCGTCCGGCCCCGTGACGGTGGAAAAGCGTGGTGTTTCCGCGCCCTGGGCCAGCCACCGCCGAGGGTGCCGTTCAGCCCTTGAACGTATCCTTGGCCCGGCGCAAGGCGGCAAATACCGCCACCGGATCATCCCCGGACAGCCCCATCGCCGCGGCGATTTCGGGCTGGTCGGCGCGCAGGAACGGGTTGGTGGCCTTCTCCATCGCCAGCGTCACCGGAATGGTGTGGTGGCCGGCCTCGCGCATTCGTTGCACCTCGGCCGCGCGGATCTGCAGCGCCGGATTCTTCGGATCGATGCTGAGCGCGAATCTGGCGTTGGACAGCGTATATTCGTGGCCGCAATAGATCAGCGTGTCCTCGGGCAAGTCGCGCAAGGTCAGCAGGCCCTCCCACATCGGGCCGGGCATCCCTTCGAACATGCGGCCGACGCCCAGCGAAAACAGCGCATCGGCGGTGAAGATGTGCCCTCCCACCGCGTCGTAATAGGCGATATGGCCCAGCGTATGCCCGGGCACGGCGAGCACGGCGAGTTCCACCGAGCCGATCTGCGCCTTGTTGCCGGGCGCTACCAGAATATCGAGGCCCTCGATCTTGTCGGCCTCGGCGCGCGGGCCGGTCACCATCACCTCGAACTCCCGGCGCAGTTCCGGGATGGCTTCGACGTGATCGAGGTGGTGATGGGTGATCAGGATGTCGCTGAGTTTCCAGCCCCGATGCAGCAGCGCGGACTTGATTGCCCCGGCATCGGGAGCATCTATGGCTGCGGTCTTGCCGGTGACTGTGTCATGGGCGAGGTAGCCATAATTGTCGGTGCGGCAGATGAAGACATCGATGATCAGGGTCACGGAAAAAATTCCCTACGGTTGGACGACGGTGGTCGCGCTTCGTCACGGATGACAAGCGCCGGCATTTTAGGCAGAATTGATCTTAACAACGAGGCAAAGATTGGCCGAGGACGTAAGGCGCCTGATCGAGTTCTACAAATCCCCTCTCGGGAGGATTGCCCGCGCCTTGATCCGCGAGCAGATCATCGAGTTTTCTGGCAACGTGCGGGGCCTGCGGGTTCTAGGCCTCGGCTTTGCCACCCCTTATATGCGCTTTTCGCTTGAAACGGCAGAGCGGGTGCTGGCTTTCATGCCGGCCCGGCAGGGCTCGTCCGCCTGGCCGCGCGAAGGGCCATCGCACACGGTGCTCTGTGATCCGCTGGAAATGCCGCTCACCGACTCGGCGGTGGACCTGATCATTGCCGTGCATGCGATCGAACACGCGGCCGATGCGCCCGAGCTGATGCGTGAAATCTGGCGGGTGGCGGCGCCCAACGCAAAACTCATCGTGGTGGTGCCGCGCCGCCGCGGGCTTTGGGCGCAGCGCGACAATACCCCGTTCGGCTCCGGCAACCCGTTCAGCCGGCCGCAGCTTGAAAAACTGCTGCGCGACCATTCGTTCATTCCCGAAATCTGGCGCGACGTGCTCTACGTGCCGCCCTCGCAAGCCAGCCTCGTGATCAAATCGGCGCGCTTCTTCGAGCGCACCGGACGAATATTCGGCCCGGCGCTCGCCGGCATCTCCTGCGTGCAAGCCCGCAAGGAACTCTTCCCCGCCATCGCGCGCCGCAAGAAGACCGAGCGCTATGTCCGCGTGCCGGCCCTCTCGGCGCAGACGGCGATGGAATTGCCGGGGTTTCAGATTTAGGGCATTCGTCACTCGCCATCCCCTCATTCGTCACCCTCGCGCTTGACGCGAGGGCCCAGACTGCGGGCGGCGTGCTTGACACAGGCGTGGGTCCTCGCGCCAAGCGCGAGGATGACGAAGGAGGGGGTAGTGCGTGCCCCCTCCACCCCCAACCTCTTTTCTTTGCCTTCCCCCCCGCCTTTCACTATGGTCGCGGCGATTTTTCAGGCCTCGAAGAGATCATGACCCTCCGTCCTACGCCGCAGCCCAGATTGCTGAGCATTGCGCCCTATGTGCCGGGCCGCTCGACCGCCAAGCCGGGGGTGAAAGCCACGAAGCTTTCGTCCAATGAAAGCCCGCTCGGGGCCAGCCCGCGCGCCATTGCCGCCTATAAGGCTGCGGCGGAGCACCTCGAGGTCTACCCCGAGGGCTCATCGAAAATCCTGCGCACGGCGCTGGGCGAGGTGCATGGGCTCGATCCCGAACGGATCATCTGCGGCAATGGCTCGGACGATTTGCTACACCTGCTCGCGCAAGCCTATCTCGGCGATGGCGACGAGGCGGTGATGAGCCAATATGGCTTTTCGGTCTATCCCATCGTCACCAAGGCCGCCGGCGCCAGCATCGTGATGGCGCCCGAGGCGGATTACAGCGCCGACGTCGATGCGCTGCTCGATGCGGTGACGGAGCGGACCAGGCTGGTGTTCCTCGCCAATCCGAACAATCCGACCGGCACCTATATCGGTGCGGCAGAACTGGCGCGGCTGCATGCCGGGCTGCGGCCCGATATTCTGCTCGTCATCGACAGCGCTTATGCCGAATACGTCACCGCTGACGACTATGACGTGGGCATCGACTTGGTGAACCGAGCCGAAAACGTCGTCATGGTGCGCACCTTCTCGAAGATGGGGCTGGCGGCCATCCGCATCGGCTGGATGTATGGGCCGGCGCACCTGATCGATGCGATCAACCGCATTCGCGGGCCGTTCAACGTCAACCTGCCGGCGCAACTGGCCGGTGCCGAGGCGACGCGCGATGTCGAATTCACGGCGAAACTCAAATCCTACAACGCGCAATGGCGCGGCTGGCTGGCCCGGTCGCTCGGTTCCAACAGCCTGCGCGTGATCCCGAGCCAGGCCAATTTCGTGCTGGTGCTGTTCAACGATGCCGAAACCGCGCAGCGGGCCTTCGAGGCGCTGCTGGAGGTGGGGCTGATCGTGCGCGAAGTGTCCGGCAGTTACGGCATTCCCAATGGATTGCGGATTTCGATCGGCGGCGAAGCGGCGATGCGCGGCGTGGTCGCCGTGCTCAAGGACTTTGGCGCAGCGGGAGCAGAGGCATGATGTTTGAAAAAATCGCGCTGATCGGTATTGGCCTCATTGGCTCCTCCATCGCCCGCGCCGTGCACCAGCATGGGCTGGCCGGCTCCATCGCCATCAGCACGCGCAAGGCCGAGACGCTGGCCGAAGCCAGGGCGCTGGGGCTGGGCGACAGCTACACGCTCGATTCGGCCGAGGCGGTACGCGGCGCCGATCTCGTCATCCTCTGCGTGCCGGTGGGCGCCTATGGCGCGGTGATGGCCGATATCGCCCAATCGCTGCGGCCCGGCGCGATCCTTTCCGATGTCGGTTCGGTCAAGGAGCATGTGGTCAAGGTCTTGGCGCCGCTGGTGCCCAAGGATGTCAGCCTCATTCCGGGGCATCCGATCGCCGGCACCGAATATTCTGGCCCGGCCGCGGGCTTTGCCGAGCTTTTCGTCGGCCGCTGGTGCGTGCTGACCCCTGGGCCCGAGGTGGCGCCGCAGGCGGTGGCAAAGCTCAGGGGGTTCTGGCAGGCGATCGGCTCGAAAGTCGAGATCATGGATCCGGGCCATCATGACATGGTCTTGGCCATCACCAGCCACGTGCCGCACCTCGTCGCCTACAACATCGTCGGCACAGTCGCAGACCTCGAAGCCGCGACGCAGTCCGAAGTGATCAAATTCTCGGCCTCGGGGTTCCGCGATTTCACCCGCATCGCGGCGTCCGATCCGGTGATGTGGCGCGACGTGTTTCTCACCAACCGCGATGCGGTGCTCGAAATGCTCGGGCGTTTCCTCGAGGACCTCAGCGTCCTGCAGCGCGCCGTGCGCATGAGCGATGGGCCGGCGCTCGAAGCCATGTTCACCCGCACCCGCGCCATCCGCCGCTCGATCATCGACGCCGGCCAGGAAACCGCCATCGCCGATTTCGGCCGCCCGCATGGGGCGGAAGCACCGGCGGTGGCGGAGGTTTCGGAGAACTCGGCATTTGTGGCGCGCGCGGGCCACGGCGGCGGGGACGACGCGTAGAGTTATTAGAAGAAACCCCCACCCTTGCCTGCCGGCCACCCTCCCCTCAAGGGGGAGGGACCGCCAGATTGCGCGGCCGGAGGCAAATCGGGCGCACGACTACTCCTAGAACAGCGCCGGAATGCTTGCGGCCGGCAAAATCCCGGCGAAGACCACGCCGGCGCGGATGTTGATGGTTTGCTTGTAGGTGCCATCGGCGGCGGGGCTGCCGAGGAGAAGCGGGCGCACGTCGGCGGGGATGAGGTTGCCGAGCCGTTCGACCACGCCTTTCGACGTCGCCACCAACTGCCCTTCGGGGTGGCCGCCGTCATCGAGCCCCATCGCGCCGGTGACCTCGAAATTGCTGCCGCCGTCGTCGCCGGAGAACTTGATGTGCTCGAGCTTGCCGCCGGCGCGCTGCCAGCGCTGCACGAATTCCGGAAAGGCGATGGCGCGGATGTCGTCGGGAAGGCCCGAGATATCGGTTTCGAACGCGGTATTGGCGTTGTTGATCTGGAAGCCCGGGGCATTGAGCCCGTCGATCTTGGCGTAGCTGGCGAGCGCCGCGAGGCCTTTGGTCGCATCGTGGCGTTCGGGGATGTCGATCAGGTGGAATTCGGCGTGCTTGGCTTTGCCGAGCAGCGTATCGCCGGCCAGTGCGTCGTGGAGTTCGAAATTATCGCCGAGCACCGAGACGCGGGCGATGCGCCAGCTGTCGAAGCGGGCGCTGGCTTCGAGATTGGTCCAATCGAGCCGCCGGCGGCTGCCGGTGAAGGCATCGGTGATCGCCAGCGGCGCCTTGGCGAAGATCAGCGCGTGCGTGGGATTATAGACCAAGACCGTGGCGCGCAATTCGGGCACGTTGGCGCTGATATCGGCCGAAACCAGCGTCGCGTCTGCGCAAATGGCATCGAAGCGGAACGGAAAACCGTTCACATTCAAAGTGCCGCAGGTGAGCTTTGGGTTGGTCACGCCATCGGCCTCGGCGAGGCTGAGGACGGTTTTTTTCACCTCGCCGGCGAAGAACAGCCAGGCGCCGGACCAGGCGGCGAAAACCAGAAAGACGACGATGCCGAGGGCGATGATTCTTTTCATGGTCATCTTTTAGCTGCGCACGGCAGGGCAGTCACCTGCCGGCGGCGTTGAAAAGCACCCGAGTCGAGGTTACTTCTGAAGCCTTCCAGCGCCGGGCGGTACTATGCAGGACAATGCGTCGAAATGGGTTTTTGGCTACGGCTCGCTGATCTGGCGCCCGGGCTTTGCGTTTATCGGCTCGGAGCGGGCGCTGCTGCGCGGGGCGCATCGCAGCCTCTGCATCTATTCCGATTATTATCGCGGCACGCCGGAAGTACCCGGGCTGGTGTTCGGGCTGGCGCGCGGCGGGTCGTGCGGCGGCATGGCCTTCGAGGTGGATGCCGAGCACTGGACGGTGGCCTACCAGTACCTGCGTGACCGGGAACTGCTCGGCGGGGTCTATCGCGAGGTGACGCGCCCGGTGGAACTGGTCAGCGGCCGCACCGTCACCGCGCTGACCTACCTCGTCGACGAAACCAATGTCCGCTACGCCGGGCGGCTGGATCTGGCGGAGCAGGCGCGGGTCGTGCGGCGGGGGGTGGGCCAATCGGGCTCCAACATCGATTACGTGCTGAATACCGCCGAGCACCTGGCCACGATGGGGATCTTCGACAAATATTTGGTGGCGCTGGTGGCACTGCTGCGCGAGGACGTGGCCGCGGCGTGAGGGGCAGTGCTATGCGCAACCGCACACCCTCCAACAACACCCCACCGCTCGTCACCCTCGGGCTCGACCCGAGGGCCCAGACTGCATGGGGTGGTGCTCGCCACAAGTCTGGGTCCTCGCATCAAGTGCGAGGATGACGAATGGTGAGGTGGGGTTCATCGCAAACAGCCCCACCTCACCATGAGGGGGCGCTCCGGCTCACCCCTAATGCGAAACGGTCAGCCCATTGAACGGCGTGGCGGCTTCGAGGTCCCAGATCAGGGTCATGCGCTCGACTTCGCCGGCGGGGTTGGGCACGTGGAATACAGCATCGGCATCGGCGAGGGCGCGGCGGAAGCGGGCGCGGCTGGCGTGGTCCTCGACCAGGTCGATGGCCGAACCCACCCATTGCACGCGGTTTTCTTTCGCGATGACGTAGAGTTCGCTGCCGCTGAGATTGAAATCATCAAGGGCCGAGGCGACCAGCGCATAGAGGCGCCCGGAGCGGCCGCGCCAGTTGCTGACGCGGGCAAAGTTCGCAATTTCGAGATGCCTGTCCATGATTGCGTTCATTTGCCCCCCAATTCCGCTTCCTGCAAATTAGAACAAAAATAGAACAAAATTCGGCAATGGTCAAGACACCATTGGCGTGATGACTATAGCTATGGTCGCGATCCGGCTTCCTGTCAATATATAGTAGGTACGAACCCTAAGCCTGCGCTGCCTGTTGCAGGGCGGCGAGTTTTTGGCGCAGCTCGGGGGTAAGCGGCCGGCTCAGGCCCTCCTTGGCGGCCTCGAGGATCAGGGCGTTGGTTTCACCCTCGATGGCGGCGACCAGCCGGCTCTGGAATTCCTCGGTCGACAGCCCCGGCGGGATCGGCGGCAGGAATTTGGCACGGGCGATGCCGGGCCACAGCACCAGGTTATTGCGGCCCCAGAACAGGCCGGAATTCAGCGCCACCGGCACCACCGGCACGTTCAGCGCCGCATAGAGCCGCGAGGCGCCGTAGCGATAATCGGGCGGCGCCAACGGCGCCTTGCGCGTGCCTTCCGGGAAGATGATGATGCGGCAGCCGCGCGCGATGGCGCTCTTGGCCTCGGCGGTCATCGCCGGCACGGCCTGGCCGCCCTTCTTGCGATCCACGGGGATGCAGTTGAGGGCCTTCATTGCCCAGCCGAGGAACGGGATATCCAGCAATTCCTTCTTGGCGATGAAGGCGGGGGTGCCGCTGTGCGGCAGGATGGCGAAGATATCCCAATCGCTCTGGTGCTTTGAAACGATGAGGCACCCGCCCTCGGGGATGTTCTCGGTGCCGCTGATTTCCGACCGGATGCCGCAGAAGACGCGGAGGAAGGTGAGGTTGGAGGCGCCCCAGTACTTGCCGATATTGATGCCCCAATCGGGCATCCTGCCGCTGCGGCCCGTGATCACGGCGATGGTGCCCAGGAACAAGGCGAGCACGATCGTCTGGCCGATGAACGCCACGTAGAACAGCGCCGAACGGATCGCCTGGATGATGGTCATGAGTGGCCTCTCAGGAAGTCTGCGACAGGAACCGCCGCACGGTCAGGCGCGAGGTGATGGCCGTCACTGCTGCGATGACCGGTATTACCGCGGCAAGGCCCAAAATACCATCGAAGCCGAGCGCGAAACGCCCGAACAACACGCCGATCTGCGCGCTGGCGCCGCCGCTCAGCATATTGCCGGTGGTGATGCCGATGAGGAAGAAGAAGATGATGGCGGCGAGCCCGCCGACAATGCCGCCGCGAAAGCCGATGAGCAGGAACCGGCCCTGGAATTCCCCGGCGATAAAACTGTTCGAGGCGCCGATGAAATGCAGCACGTCGACGATCTCGCGGTTCGAGGCCATGGTGCCGCGGGTGGCAAAGACGATGGCCAAAACCGTCGCCACCACGATCAGCGCCAGCACCAGCAATCCGGAAAAGACGATGGTGCCCGACATGGCGTTGAGCTGTTCGCGCCAGGCGGCATGGGTATCGAGCGTTGCGCCTTTCACCGATTGGAGATCGCGCACCAGCTTTGGAATATCAGCATCGGTGGGATCGCCGAGTTGCACCACGACCAGGCGCGGGATCTGGATCGAGGACAGGTCGAGCCCGTCGCCCAGCCACGGTTTCAACAGGTCCTGGCTTTCCTGCAGGCTGAGCGCCCGGGCGGTCGCGACGCCCGGGGTGGCTTCGGCCAGGGCGACGGCGGTGCGGAGGTTGGAATCCATCACCTCGCCCGGCATCGGCCGGATCTGGATGGTGACCTCGCGCCCGACATCGGACGACCAGGCGATGGCCGATTTCTGCACCAGCACCACGCCGCCCAGCGTCACCGCCGAGAGAAACGTCATGATGGCGATGAGCAGCACCAGCGTGCGGCCGGCGACCGAGCGCTCCGGCACGATCGGCGCGGTGCGGGTGCCGCTGCTGCGAATTCGGGCATCAGGCATGGAACACCAGTTCGCCATCGCGCAACAGGATGCGCGGAAAGGAAAAGCTGTCGAGCAGCGGCAATTCGTGGGTGGCAAGGATAATGGTGGTGCCGAGCCTGTTGAGTTCGGCGAACAGCGTCACCAGCCGCAGCGACAATTCGGGATCGACATTGCCGGTCGGCTCATCCGCGAGGAGGATGTCCGGCCGTCCGATCACGGCCCGGGCGATGGCGGCGCGCTGCTTTTCCCCGCCCGAAAGCAGGGCGGGATGGGCGCCCATGCGCTCGCCCAGGCCCACCCATTCGAGCAGCTCCACCACATTGTCGCGATAGGCGCTTTCGGGCTGGCCGAGCACGCGCAGCGGCAGCGCCACGTTCTCGAAGGTGGTGAGGTGATCGAGCAGGCGGAACTCCTGGAACACGATGCCGATATGGCGGCGCATCTGCAGCAGGCTGTCCTGGTTGAGGTCGGTCACGTCCTTGCCGAACATTTTCACCCGGCCGCGCGTCGGCTTCAGCGACAAGAGCAACAGCTTGAGCAGCGAAGTCTTGCCCGAGCCGGAGGGACCGGTGAGGAAATGAAAGGAACCCGGCTCGATGTGAAAGTTCAAATCCTTGAGGATTTCGGGGCCTTGCCCATAGCGCAGGCCCACGTCAGTAAACTCAATCACTCCGGCCGTGCTCCGAATCAGTGGCTCTTGGATCATAGCATTTGCACGGTGATGCTTAGGGGGTCTGAAAGGCGCCAGCAAGTTTGAGGAGTTTTAACCCGGTGGGCATAGGGTCGCGATACCCTTTTTTTGCACCCCCGCGTCGATGATCATTTCCTGTCCATATTGCCAGACGCGTTACGAGGTTGCGTACGAGACCATCGGGTCTGCCGGACGCAAGGTTCAGTGCGCCAATTGCCAGAAAGCCTGGAAGGCCCAGCCCAGCAAGCCGCCAGTCGACGACGAGGACCGGCTGTTCGACGCCATCGACGAGCAGGCGCTCGACGATGCCCTGCGCGACGAAGAAAAGAACGCGGCCGAATCGGCGACGCCCATCGATTTTTCGCGGGCCCGCCGGAAGGACGCATCGCCCCAGTCCTCGGCCGGCCACGCCTCGATCGTCGCCACGCCGGAAGAGCCCAAGCCCGCCGCCGAGCCGGAGGTGCCGATGGATCCGGCGCTGCTGCGCAAGGTGCAGCGGGCGTTTTCGCGCCGCGAACGCTCGATGGTCAGCAAATTGCCGCTGGCCCGGCTGCGCCGCTCGGCGCGCCGCGTCGCAGTGATCGGGCTGGTGCTGCTGCTCGTCGCCGGCTTTGGCTTCCGTACCCAGATCGTGCTGCAATTTCCCGGGCTCGCCGGCCTCTATGATGCCGTCGGGCTGGGGGTGAACGTCATCGGCCTCGAATTCCACGACATCCGTACCGTGCAGGCCTTGCGCAACGGCGCCGAGGCGATCGAGGTCACCGGCACCATCCGCAGCGTTTCCGACAATACCGTCGACGTCCCGGCCGTGATCGTGACGCTGCTCAGCGCCTCGGGCGCGCCGATCTACCAATGGAGCGTCACGCCCAAGGCGGCCGATCTCAAGCCGGGGGAGGTGATTGCGCTCGATACCGAGGTCAGCGCACCGCCGGCCGGCGCCGCCCGCGTCCGGCTGACCTTTGCGACCGGCCGCGCCCAAACCGACAATTCTGTAGCGCTGCCGCTGGCCGCCGCTGAGGAGACCCATTGATGGCCCGTATTCTTGTTGCTGAAGACGATGACAATGTCCGCCAGTTCGTAGCCCGCGCGCTGCAGTTGAACGGCCATGAGGTGATGGAAGCAGAAGATGGCGGGCTTGCGGCCGAATTGCTGCAATCGGAAGCCGGGCGCTTCGATCTGCTGCTGTCCGACATCAAGATGCCGGTAATGGACGGCATTGCCCTGGCGCTCAACGTCGCTGCCGCCTTTCCCGATCTCACCATCGTGCTGATGACCGGCTTCGCCGACCAGCGCGAGCGCGCCCACGGGCTCGATGCCCTGATCTATGACGTGATCGCAAAACCGTTCAGCCTGCAGCAGATCCTCGCCAAGGTGGACGACGCGCTCAACGGCCGCCCGGTGGAAGTGGTATCGCTGGCCCGGCAGGCCCTCGCCGAGGGCTGAGCCTCCCGCGTGTCGATTGGGCGCGTATGTCGCAGTTGACAGCGCGCCTCGCCGTTGACACATAAGAGTATGCTTAACCTATCGCCATCGCTCGACCTGATGTACCAGGCGCTGTCCGACCCGACGCGGCGGGCCATGCTCGAACGCCTGAGCCGCGGTCCCGCCTCGGTCAGCGCGCTCGCCGAACCGTTTGCCATGTCTCTGCCCGCAGTGGTGCAGCACCTGCAGGTGCTTGAGCACAGTGGCCTGGTGCGGACGGAGAAAATTGGCCGTGTCCGCACCTGCCAGCTCGAGCCGGCGGCTCTGCAACTCGCCGAACAATGGCTCAACGACCGCCGGACCAACTGGGTGCGGCGGCTGGACCGGCTGGGGGATTTGCTGGCGGAGTGAGGGATCCACCGCACCTCACCATGAGGGTTGCGCGGGGCGCTCACCCCCTCATTCGTCATCCTCGCACTTGATGCGAGGACCCAGGCTTGTGATAAGCGCCACCGCACGCAGTCTGGGCCCTCGGGTCGAGCCCGAGGGTGACAAATGAGGGGGGAGGTGGACGGCGCTCCGCGCCACCTTCTCCCACAAGGGGAGGTGGAGGGCGCTGCGCGCCACCTTCTCCCACGAGGGAAGAAGGGTCACACCCAGTCCGGAACGCTATCCAGCGCAATCAGCTCGGCGATCGACTTGCGCGGCCTGATCACGTGATAGCGGCTGCCATCCACCAGCACCTCGGGGATCAACGGCCGCGAATTGTAGGTCGAGGCCATCACGGCACCATAAGCCCCGGCGCTCATGACCGCCAGCAAATCGCCCTCTGCGACGCCGGGCACGGTGCGGCCTAGCGCCAGATAGTCCCCCGTCTCGCATACCGGACCGACGATATCACCGGTGATCGGGGGCAGATTGCTCGCCGCAATCGGCAAAATATCGTGGTGCGCCTCATACAGCGTCGGGCGGATGATGTCGTTCATCCCCGCATCGACGATGATGAAGTTCTTCGCCCCTTCTTTGACGTATTCGACCTTGGTGACCAAAATCCCGGCATTGCCGACGATCAGCCGGCCCGGTTCGACCACCAGCGATACGCCGAGCCCACCCAGCTTTGCGATGACGATGTTCGCGTAGGCGCTCGGATCGGGCGGCGCGTCCTGATCGTGGTGATAGGGGATGCCGAGGCCGCCGCCGACATCCACGTGGCGCAGCTTGTGGCCATCGGCCTGCAACTGCCGCACCAGTTGCGCCAAGAGCTCGAAGGCATCGACGAAGGGCGAAAGGTCGGTGATCTGGCTGCCGATATGCATGTCGACGCCGACCGCCTCGACATTGGAAAGCCCGGCGATGCGTTGATAGACCTCGCGCGCCAGCGCGTAGGGGATGCCGAACTTGTTCTCCGACTTGCCCGTGGAAATCTTGGCGTGCGTCTTGGCGTCGACATCGGGATTGATCCGCACCGAGACCCGGGCGCGCTTGCCCATCGAGCGGGCCATCTCGTTCAGCCGGTCGAGCTCGGGCTCGCTCTCGACATTGAAGCAGTGGATGCCCAGTTCGAGCCCGCGCCGCATCTCGGCAAAAGTTTTGGCAACACCCGAGAAGACGATCTTTTCCGGCGGAATGCCGGCGGCGATGGCGCGCTCGAGTTCGCCCAGCGACACCACGTCAGCGCCGGCGCCCTCCTTGGCCAGAAGCGTCAGCACCGCCTGGTTGGAATTGGCCTTCATCGCATAGGCGAGCAGCGTCGGGACGGCGGCGAACGCCTGCTGCATCACCTGCACATGGCGGCGCAGCGTTGCGGCCGAATAGACGTAAAACGGCGTGCCGACCTCAAGGCTCAGCGCCGAGAGGTCAACGTCTTCGGCGAACATTTTTCCGTCGTCGCGATACTGGAAGTGGTGCACGGCAGGGGACTTTCCACGGAGGGCAGAATTGGCTCGCATTGGTCTAGTGCAAGCGCCCGGAAAACGAAAGTGGGGGGCCCGAGGTTGGGCAAGCTGGCGCACCCTCCCCCTTGAGGGGAGGGAGGGCGGCAGCCCAGGGTGGGGGTTGTTTGCCGCGCATGAAGCCCAAGCTGGAGAGCAGCAAGAAACCCCCACCCCTGACCCCTCCCCTCAAGGGGGAGGGGACGCAACCGCTGCACCATGCGCGGCATCGATGCGGGCGGCGACCAGCTCCTGCAGGTCCCACAGGTGCCGGTCGTGGATGCCCATGTCCTGCAGGTGCTTCACCGTGGCGTAGAGATATTCCGCCATCGAGCCGCGCGAGCCGACGGCGCGGGCCAGAACGTCGGCGATCTCGGCGTCGGTGAGCCCGCTGACATAGCGCTTGCTCTTGCGATCGATGCAGAAGGTGATGGCGCGGATCGGGCCGATTTCGGTCGCGACGTTCACCCAGCGCGGCGGGAAGGACGACGGTTTTTGACTCATCTCGCGCCGGAACAGCAGGTTGAGGTTTTCCTCGACCGTACCTGGCGGCAGGCGGTAGAGCACGCCCTTGCAGGCGCCGCCGTGATCGAGCGCCAGCATCAGCCCCGGATTTTGCGGCGAGCCGCGAAAACGAGTGTTCCAGCCGAGGCAAAAGGCCCGATGCCAGCCGCGTAACAGGCCGGTGCGGATTTCATCGAAGGCGCAAGCCGGCTTCCAGATCAGCGAACCATAGGCGAAAATCCACACCTCGCCAGTCTGCGGGCCAGCCGCGAGGATTTCGGCGATGTAACGGGCGTAGTCTGCGTCGGTGGAAGGCGTGGCGCCTTCCATCAGGTCTTCCTCAGGCATGTCGCGCGCCACCAGCGCCACATGCTCGGCCGTCAGCCGCATCTCCCGCGCCGTGCGCGCCATTTTCGACCCTATTCGGCTGTGCCCAAGATCTGCCGCCAGCGCGCCACCTGCGCCAGCACGTTGTCCGGCGCCGTGCCGCCATAGCTTTTTCGCGATTTTACGGAGTTCTCGACGCTCAAGACCTTGTGGATGCGGCTATCGATGCGCTCATCCACAGTCTTGAAATCCTCGATGGTCAGCCCATCCAGCCCGCAGCCCTTCTTCTCCGCCAGCGCCACGACCTGGCCCGTGATGTGGTGGGCGTCGCGGAACGGGATGTTGGCCTCGCGCACCAGCCAGTCGGCGATATCGGTGGCGGTGGAAAAGCCCGAGGCGGCGGCGGCGTGCATCTTGTCGCGGTTGACGGTCAGGTCGCCGAGCATGCCGGTCATCGCGGCCAGCGACAGCGACAGTGAATCCAGCGCGTCGAACGAGACTTCCTTGTCTTCCTGCATGTCCTTGGAATAGGCCAGCGGCAGGCCCTTCATCACCACCAGCAGCGACGTGAGCGCGCCCAGAATCCGGCCGATTTTGGCGCGCACCAGTTCGGCAGCGTCCGGATTGCGCTTCTGCGGCATGATCGACGAGCCGGTGGAGAACTTGTCGGAAAGCCGGATGAAGCCGAACTGCGCCGAACTCCAGATCACCAGCTCTTCGGCGAAACGCGACAGGTGCACCGCGCAGATCGAGGCGGCGGCCAGCGTCTCGAGCACGAAATCGCGGTCGGAAACCGCATCGAGCGAGTTGGCGGTCGGGCGATCGAAACCCATAGCCGTCGCGGTCATCTCGCGATCGATCGGGAACGAGGTGCCCGCCAGCGCCGCCGAACCCAGCGGGCTTTCGTTCAGGCGTTTTCGCGCGTCTTCGAAGCGCCCAACGTCGCGGCCGAGCATTTCCACGTAAGCCAAGAGATGGTGCCCAAAAGTCACCGGCTGGGCACTCTGCAGATGGGTGAAGCCGGGCATGATGGTAGCGGCTTCGGCTTCGGCGCGATCGACGAACGCCAGCTGCAGGGTTTTCAGCTGCGCCACAATGGTATCGATCGCGTCGCGCACATAGAGCCGGAAATCGGTCGCCACCTGGTCGTTGCGCGAGCGCGCGGTGTGCAGCCGTCCGGCGGCATCGCCGATCAAATCCTTGAGCCGGCTTTCGACATTCATGTGGATGTCTTCGAGGGCACGCGAAAACGTGAAGGTTTGCGATTCGATTTCGCCGCGCACCTGCTCCAGACCGGCGATAATCGCGTCGCGATCGGCCTGCGTCAAAATCCCGGTTTCGGCCAGCATTTGGGCGTGCGCGATTGACCCGGCGATATCCTGCCGGTACAGCCGATGGTCGAAGCCGATCGAGGCGTTGATCTCTTCCATGATGGCGTCCGGGCCGGAGGAAAACCGTCCGCCCCACATCCGATTGCTCATCATCAGTCCTTTGGAGAGTGCATGTCTGAGTTGGAGCCCGTTCTGCGCAAAAAACCGACGCCGCGGCGCCTTGTCGGTCTGGCTCTCGTCAGCGCATTTCTAGCTATAGCGATCACGATTTGGGTTAGCAATGCCGGCCTGACCGGCCCCACCGAGTGCAAGGCCCAGCCCCTCGCGGCACAGGTGATCGATGGCGCGGCGCACGGGCAACTTGCCGCGCTCAACGCCACCGCGAAGGGCCGCGGCTATGCCGACCTCGCCTTCCAGGATGCCTCGGGCAAGCCGATGACCATCAAGGATTTCGCCGGCAAGGCGCTGCTGGTCAATTTCTGGGCCAGCTGGTGCATCCCCTGCCGCACCGAAATGCCGGCGCTGAATGCCTTGGCGGAAAAGCACAACGGCGCCGGTTTCCAGGTGCTGCCGATCAATCTCGATATCGGCGAGGGCGGGCTGGAAAAGGCGCGCGCGTTCTTGAAGGAAGGCAATTGGGCCAATTTGCCGCTCTATGCCGATCCGACGTTCAAGGCCTTCGACCGCCTGAAGACCAATGCGGTCGCGATCGGGTTGCCGGCGACGCTGTTGCTGGATGCCAAGGGCTGCGAACTGGCAGTGCTGCAAGGGCCAGCGGAGTGGAACACGCCCGATGGTGATGCGGTTGTGAAGGCAGTGACGGGGCTGCAGGGGTAGCGGAGCAAGCTGCTACCCCCCACCCTTGATCCCTCCCCACAAGGGGGAGGGAGACACCAAGGCCATGCAATCTGGCGCTCCCTCCCCCTTGGGGAGGGATGGCGGCAGCCATGGGTGGGTGTGCAGTTATGCCCCTACGCCGTCTTATCCACTACCAGCCCCTGCCCTTGCGGAGCGGGCGCTTGCGCGGCCAATGTCACGGATTGGTCGAGCAGGCTGACGACTTGCTTGTCCTGGGTCTGCTGCTGTTGCATCAGCGAGATGATCACCGATTGCTGGGTGCTGGCGGCGCTCATGGTGGTGAGCTGTAAGGCGAGGCTGGTGTCCATGCTGCCAAGCTAGCGCAGCGTGGTAAATAAACCCTATCGCGCCACGATAGCGTTGCGCAGTTTCAGCGGATCGGCGATGCGGCGCAACTCTTCGATACCCACCCCGGTGCCGCGCACCCCGATGGTGCCGTAGCCGAAAATGCGGCCCCAGAGGTTCTGGTCCACCGCCACCGACTCCACCTTTTCCATGTTCATTTCGGTGGTCGAGCGGCTGATGAAGCCGGTCTTGTAGATCACCCGCTTGCTGGTCACCGCGATTTCGGTGGTCCACTGTTCGAACCAGGAACGCAGCAGCAGGACCAGGCCAAAGAGCGCGAGCAGCCCCCCGAGCCCCTGGAAGATCGGCGCAAGGCCAACCAGCGCCGGGCCGATGATGGCGACCAGCACCGCCAGAACCAGCAGCAGGGCGCCGGGGACGTAGATGATCCAGTGCATGGCCGCCGTGGCGATGACGGTTTCGTTGGGCTGCAGGATTTTGTTCACGTAATGCATCGGGCCGTCCGGAAAGAAAGGGAAAGGGAAAGGAATAAAAAAATCAGCCGGTGAAGCGCCCGGGCACCCAGAGCACGTCCTTGTCGCCATTGGCGTTGCCGACGCGGGCCAGCACGAACAGCAGGTCGGAGAGCCGGTTGAGGTATTTCAGCGCTTCCGGGTTGAGTTCCGGCTCCTCGGCGGCCAGCGCCACCACCAGCCGTTCGGCCCGCCGCACCACGGTGCGGGCGACATGCAGCGCCGCCCCCAGCGGGGTGCCGCCGGGCAGCACGAAACTTTGCAGCGGCTTCAGCCCCTCATTGAACTGATCGATACGCTGCTCGAGCCATTCCACCTGCGTGGCGGTGATGCGCAGCGAGACGCGCTCGCCAGGGACATCATCGCCGGGCGTCGCAAGGTCCGATCCAAGATCGAAGAGGTCGTTCTGCACGCGGCTGAGGATAGCATCGACTTTGGGCATGCTCTCGCTATGCAGCCGCACCAGCCCAAGCTGCGAATTGGCCTCGTCCACCGTGCCATAGGCTTCGACGCGGAGGTCATCCTTGCGCCGGCGCGGCCCGCGCACGAGGCCCGTGGTGCCGTCATCGCCGGTGCGGGTGTAGATCTTGTTGAGCTTGACCATCAGTTCAGGTTCCTAATGTCGGGCCGGAGCAAAACCCCCACCCCAAGCCCTCCCCACAAGGGGGAGGGAGGCCGAGGGGCAATGCCATATCTCTTCTTGAGGCACGGCCGCAGTGTTCCCTCCCCCTTGTGGGGAGGGCCAGGGTGGGGGTGCAGCCCTGCTTCACCCGCCATGGTTGCCGCCAAAGAAAAACAGCGCCGCCATCAGCAATGCCACGGCCACGGCCTGCGCGATCACGCGTGCGCGCATCAGTTTCTGGCTCGTATTGCTGTCGCCGCCCCGGAACATGTTCCACAGCCCCATGCCCAGGATGATGGCCACCGTGGCCATGGCGATGATGATGACGATGTTGAGAACTAGCTGCATCACAATCCTATAGGGTCAACGGCGCGGCTCGACGCGATGGCCGGGCTTGCCGAGGTAGGCGGTGAGTTCTTCGCCCAGCCGGTCATAGATGGCACGGATTCGCCGGCTGGTGAACAGTTCACGGTGCGTCGTCAGCCACACTTCCAGCGGCTGGGCTTCGAACAGCGGCAGAACCCGCGCCATGCCGGGCGAATCGAGCACCAGCCCGCCTTGCGCGAAACCGATCCCGAGGCCCGCCTTGCACAGTTCCCAGTACGCGGTCTGGCTATCGGTACGCAGTGCGAAATCGTCGCGGCTGAGGTTGAATCCCATGGCCTTGGCCCCCTCGATGATCAGGTCGGAGCGATCGAAGCCGATAAGGTCATGCCCGAGCAGGCCGTCCACGGTTTCGGGAACGCCACGCTCCGCAATATAACTCTCATGCGCTGCGGCGACGATGGGAATTTCGCCGAGTTTTCGTGTGATCAGTTCCAGCTGCGTGGGCCGGAACATGCGCACCGCGATATCGGCCTCGCGCAGCAAAATGTTTTCGGCCGAATCCGATGGCACCAGCTCGATGGCCACCGCCGGAAATTCCTTGCGCAACGTGACCAGCATTTGCGGTAGAACATAGTGGCACATCACCGTGGAGGAGGTGAGCCGCACCGTGCCGCCCAGCGCGCCGCTCGATCCCTCGGCCATCAGGCTGGCCTCGGCGAGGGATTTTTGCGCATGGGCCACCGGCTCGTAGAGCCGCAGGGCCGTGTCCGTCGGCTTCAGCCCGGTGAGGGTTCGGTCGAACAGCGGCACCCCGAGCACCTGCTCCAGCGCTTCGATATGGCGGCCGAGAGTCGGCTGCGACAGGCCGAGCGAGCGCGCCGCCGCCGAGAGCGAACCTTCGGCAACCACCGCGGCAAAGCTGCGCCACAGCGACCAGTCGGGTTGAGACGTATTCATTCTTGAATGTCGAACCTACGAGTTTTGCGAATTCATCTTCAAATATGGATGGCTTATCTCTTAGTCGTCAAGCGCAAGGAGCTTTCGAATGAACACTGCAGCCAAGGGTAAAGTCACGGTTTTGGGCATCAACGGCCATTTCGGCAATTTTGCCGCGCAAGCCTTTGCGGCGGCTGGCTGGGAGGTCAGCGGCTTCGGTCGCACCAACCGGCATCCGGTGCCCGGCGTCAAATTTCTCGCCGGCGACGCCGACAACGTCGAGGATATCCGTAAGGCGGTCGCCGACGCCGATGTCGTCGTCAACGCACTCAACCTGCCCTACGACAAGTGGGACAATGGCCGCATGGAAGCGCAGGCGGGCCGGGTGATCGAGGCCATGGGCCACACCGGCAAGACCATGCTCTATCCCGGCAACGTCTATAACTATGCGGCCACGCAGCGGCATCTCACCCCCGATGCGCCGCAGACCCCGCAAACGCCGCGCGGCGCCATCCGCGTGCGCACCGAGGCCTTGTTCAACGCGGCCGCCGCGCGTGGCGACTTCCAGTTCATCATCATCCGCGCCGGCGATTTCTTCGGCCCCGGCACCAGCATGGATTGGTTCGACCAAGCGATCCTGCGCGAGGTGGGCAAGGGCAAGGTCGCCGAAATGTCGGCGCCCGGCATCGCCCATAGCTGGGCCTATCTGCCCGATGTCGGCCGCGCCTTCGAAAAGTTGGCCTGGCACCGCAAGGAACTCGGCCAGGTGGAAAACTTCCACTTCGCCGGCCACTTCGTTACCTCCCAGCAAATGACCGCCGCAATCCAGGCCGCCGCGCCTGCGCCGCTGAAAGTCGTACCCACGCCGTGGACGATGATCAGCCTGATGGGCCTGTTCATGCCGGTGATGCGGGAAGTCGTCAAAATGCGCTACCTCTGGCAGAACACCATGGAGTTGCAAGACCCTCGGTTGGACGCGATCCTCGGCCCGGATTTCGGCACACCGTTTGGGGAGGCCATCAAAGCGGTGGTCCCGGGGTTTTTTCCGGCGATGAAGCAGGCGGCGTGAGCGGGGGCGCCTCCCGCCGCCCCTCGCGCCACGGTGGTGCCGTCATTCCCCCGAACCACCCGCCAAAACGAAAAAAGCCCGGGCGAACCCGGGCTTTCCAATGTGCTCAACCAACCACCCTTAGTCGGCGGTCTTGATCTCGCCCTGGTCGACGAACTTGCCGGTCTTGACCACCAGCGCGTTGATGATGCCATCCACGTCGCCGGCCTTGTCGAAATCGAGTGCGCCACCGGCGCCGACATAGTCGATGTCCTTGCCGGCCTTGATCAGGCCGACGGCCTTCTTCCATTCGCCGGGCATGATCTTTTCGCCCGGGGCGGAAGCAACGTCGCGGAGGGCCTTGGAGAGGCCGTCGCGCTTGGCCGAGCCGTTCTTCTCGATGGCGAGTGCCAAAAGGAACGCTGCGTCATAGGCCTGCGGCACGTAGGTGCCGGCCGGATCGACCTTGGCGTCGGCCGCAAGCTTGTTGAAGGTTGCGGTTGCGGTGCCCGAGGGAGCGCCGGCGCGGGTGGCGATCAGGCCTTCGACGGAGGCCTTGTCGATGCCCTGGGTCAGCGTATCGCCGACCATGCCGTCGCCGCCGACATAAACCTTGAAGTCACCGGCTTCCACGGCCTGCTGCAGGATGGTGTGGCCCGAGGAGTTGGCGTAGGCGAGGATCACCAGGTTCTGGCTGGCGGTCAGCTTGCCGAGCTCGGCGCGGTAGTCGGCCTTGTTGTCCTCGTGCGCAACGCTGGCCGCGACCTTGCCGCCATCGGCGACATAGGCCTTGGTGAAGGCATCGGCGAGGCCTTTACCGTAGTCATTGTTGACGTAGGTGACCGAGACGTCCTTGACGCCCTTGGAGATCAGCAGCGCCGCCATCTTCACGCCTTGCAGCGCGTCGGACGGGGTCGTACGGAACACCAGGTCGTTGTCATCAAGGGTGGTCAGCGTCGGGGCCGAAGAGGCCGGCGAGACGAACACCACATTGCCCGATTTGCCCGAGCCGTTGAAGGCGCCGATGGTTTCACCGGTGCAGAGCGCGCCGACGACGGCGGTCACTTTTTCGGTGTTGATCACCTTGTCGGCGGCGTTGGCAGCAGCGGTCGCGTCGCACGCGCCATCAGCCGAAACGATGCTGAGCTTGCCGCCCAGAATGCCGCCCTGGTCGTTGACTTCCTGCACGGCGAGCTTTGCGCCGGCAAAGATCGGCGGCGTCAGGCTTTCGATCGGGCCGGTGAAGCCGCCGATGAAGCCGAGCTTGACGTCTTCGGCATAGGCCGGCAGAGCGGCGCCGAGCACCGAGGCGGTTACCGCCAGGGTGAGGAGTTTCTTGATATGCAGCATTACGTCCCTCTATCTCAGGTTGTGCCGCCCCATCGCCCTTTGCGGGCTCTTGTTGCAGACGGAACAACAACAAATGGGGACACAGCCCCGTGCCCCGCTGGCCGCGACCTTTGCATACTTTTCAGCGCCGAGTCACTTGTTATTGAAGGGCTTTGCGGCGCCTCCCTTTTGTTGCTTAAGAGCGGTTGTTTTGCGTAATGTCACGCAACCGACGAGCCGGAGTCTTTCCTTGATGGCAAGTTTTATTCGATGCGCGCTGCTGGCCCTGCTGCTGCTCGGCGGATCGGTGCAGGCGAGCCTTGCGCAGGTTGATCCGAACGCGCCCGATGTCATCACGCTGCCCGATCCGTCGGCTGCGCCTGATCCTGCCGCCAGCCCACCGGATACCCCCGCTGCCCCCGAACCGGCGCCGCCCTGCGGCACCCAGCTGCTCGCCATCGCGCGGATGATCTGGCCATCGGCGCAATTGCTGGCGGCGATCCACCAACGCATCCTGACCGCGCAATTCGGCTGCGATGTCCGCCTGCTCGATGGCGACATGGCCGCCACCGGCTCTTCGATGGGCACCACCAGCCAGCCGGCGGTAGCGCCCGAAATGTGGATCGACCGCATCGCCGAAATCTGGAACCCGGCGATCAAGGCACAAAAGGTGCGCCCCGCCGGGCCCACTTTCGGCGATGGAGCGCTGGAGGGCTGGTTGATCCCGGACTATGTCGCGGCCGCCCATCCCGAAATCAAGGATTTGCCGAGCCTGAAGGCCGCGGCGGCGGTTTTCGCCAATGCCAAGGGCAAGCCGGAATTCGTCTCGTGCCCGATCGATTGGGGGTGCGCAGTGATCAACCGCAATCTGCTGCGCGCCAACGGGCTGGACCAAGTGTTCACAGTGATCGAGCCGGCGAACCGGTTCGAACTCGATACGCTGATCGCCGCCGCCGTCAGCCGCAAGCAGCCGATCCTCTTCTATTACTGGCAGCCCAACGCGGCGCTCAGCCAGTTCAGCTTCAAGGCGCTGGATATGGGGCCCTACAACAAGGACAATCTGGCGTGCCTCGCCAAGCGCACCTGCGCCACCCCCCAACCCAGCGCTTTTGCCCCGGAACCAGTGGTGATCGCGCTGGCAGACTGGGTCTTTACCGACGCCCCGATGGTGGCAGCGTATTTCCAGCGGGCCGCCATGCCGCTGAAGGAGATGAATGCGTTGCTGGCAGAACTGAACGCCCCGGGCGCGACGGTGGATGCGGTGGCGGACAAGTTCGTGGCGACAAGGCAAGAGGTTTGGCAGCGCTGGGTGGGGGCGGTGGCGGGGAACTGAGGGCGGGGAGCAGAACTGGCGTTCGTCTTCGTCGCTACGGCAAGAGCCTCATACGCCCACCCTTGCTGCCGCCTTCCCTCCCCGCAAGGGGGAGGGGCGCCAGATTGCGTGGGGCGGCGCGGTGCACAGACGATAGCTTGAGATGCCTGAGCGCATTCATGACACCCGGATTCTCGAAGTGGCACAGCCGCCACCAATCTCCGCGGGTGTTTGTTAAACGGTGGTTAAGCACGGGTCGCTGTAGGTCAGCCATGACCCCGGATAATCTGCCATGTGCAATAAATCTGTCACCTGGCGCCTTTAGCCTGCTGACCGGCTGTATACGTATAACTATTTGAATATGCACATGAACTTTGATCCGTTCAGCAAAATTTAACTGCCTGAAAGCTATTGATGACGCGCTGAAGGCCACCCGATACATCCGGCCCGACGACGCCTGCCGCCGTGACTTCATCCAGGTGACTCTTATGCGCGACGACACTTATCTCGCAAAAGTCCTGCAGGTGCATGGACGCCTGGCGACTGCAGTTTCGGCGCTGATCGGCGGCGTGCTCGCGGGCATCGTCGTCGTCCTGGCGATCGCGCCGCCGCAAAATCGCCAAGGCGACCAATTGCTGATCGCAGCGGCCGTCTGCTGTATCGGCGTGCTGGTGCTGGCGCGGTTCGGCTACATCGCCCTGCGCAAGGGGGTGCTAGAGGCGGCCAGAGAGCGCGAGAGCGTCATCGCCATGGCGCATCGCGACGCGCTGACCGGAGCATTCACCCGCTCGTATTTTCTCTCGCTGCTGAAGGAGGACGTGCACCACGGCTCGCCAAGGCCGGTGGGCTATATGCAGGTCGATATGGATCACCTCAAGGCGCTCAATGACGGGCATGGCCATGCGGCAGGCGATGCGGCGCTGGTGAACCTGATCGCGACCATCCGGCGTTTTGCGCCCAGCGCCATCGTGGGGCGACTGGGTGGCGACGAGTTCGGCATCGCGCTGCGCGACAATGCCGACAAGCAGGCGCTGTGTAACCTGGGGGCGCAGATCCTGGGGGAACTGGGCACGGAAATCTGGATTGCTGGCCGCATGGTGCGGCTCTCGGCCACCGTAGGCGTCGCCGTGGCGCCGGGCGATGCCGCCGATGTGGACGATCTGATGTCGAAGGCGGATCTGGCGCTCTACAAGGGCAAGAAGAGCGGCCGCAACATGGTGATCGGCTATGACGCGGACATGCTGGTGGACGAGCGCCACAATCGCTTCGTCGAGCGCGAACTGCGCGCCGCCATCATCCTCAATGAACTGGCGCTCTACTACCAGCCGGTCTATCTCGCCGATGGCGTGACGCTCAAATCCTACGAGGCGCTGGTGCGCTGGAACCATACGGTACGCGGCACCATCGCGCCGTCCGAATTCATTCCCATCGCCGAGCAGAGCGACATGATCGACAAGCTCGGGGAATGGGTGCTGCGCCGCGTCTGCACCGATCTGCTCGATCTCGGCACGCCCACCGTCGCCCTCAACGTGTCGCCGGTGCAGTTGCGCCGCGCCGAGTTCGCGGCGCGCTTCAAGGCCATCATCGAGGCGGCCGGGGTGC
>JAQGKB010000145.1 GCA_028290345.1 Hyphomicrobiales bacterium
TGGTCGATGCCATCTGGTTCAACCAGGGGCAAGTCTGCTGCGCCGGCTCGCGCCTGCTGATCCAGGAATCGATCGAGGATCGCTTTATCGCAAAACTCAAGATCCGCATGGCAACGCTGCGCGTCGGCGATCCGCTCGACAAGGCCATCGATATCGGCGCGCTGGTCGCGCCGGTGCAGGTCGAGCGCGTGCGCGACCTGATGAAGAAGGGCGTCGCCGAAGGTGGCATCCTCTACGAGCCTGACGTCGACCTGCCCAAGGGCGGGTGCTTCCTGCGCCCCGCGCTGTTCACCAATATCTCGCCGGCCCACACGCTGGCGACGGAGGAAATCTTCGGTCCTGTGCTGATCTCGATGAGTTTTCGCACGCCCGAAGAGGCGGTGGCGCTGGCCAACAACACCAAATACGGCCTCGCCGCGACCATCTGGAGCGAGAATATCAACCTCGCCCTCGATATCGCTCCGAAAATCAAGGCGGGCGTGGTCTGGATCAACGGCACCAACAACTTTGACGCCGCTGTTGGTTTCGGCGGCTACAAGGAAAGCGGCTTTGGCCGTGAAGGCGGCCGCGAAGGCATGGGGGCCTATCTCAAGGCGTCATGGGAAAAGGAGTTGAAGCCAGCCGCTGCGCCGAAGGCAGCACCAACCGCAAAGCCGGAAAACCCGCTCGATGGTGGGAATGGCATCGACCAGACGGCAAAAATGTACATCGGCGGCAAGCAGGCCCGGCCCGACAGCGGCTATGACCGCCCGGTCTATGGTCCGGCCGGCAACCTGATCGGTGAAGTCGGCGAGGGCAACCGCAAGGACATCCGCAATGCGGTAGAAGCCGCCCGCGCTGCGCTAGGCTGGAGCACGACAGCAGCGCATTCCCGCGCGCAGATCCTCTATTTCCTAGCGGAAAACCTCGACTACCGTGCCGACGAATTCGCCGCCCGCATTCGCGCCCAGACCGGCGTGAGTGCCCCAGCAGCGGCCAAGGAAGTCGCCGCTTCCGTAGAGCGCCTGTTTGCCTTCGCCGGTTGGGCCGATAAATATGACGGCGCCATTCACAACCCGCCGACCCGCGCCATCGCTGCGGCAATGGTCGAGCCGATCGGGGTGATGGCCATCGTCGCGCCGCAGGAATTGCCGCTGCTCGGGTCCGTCGCCCTGCTAGCGCCGGCGCTGGCCATGGGCAACCCGGTGGTGCTGGTGCCCTCCGACACCGCGCCGCTCTCGGTCACCGACCTCTACCAGGTCATCGAAACCTCCGACGTGCCCTCGGGCGTGATCAACATCGTAACCGGCGATGCCGTGACGCTGGCCAAGACTTTGGCCGAGCATGATGGCGTCGACGTGCTGTGGTTCGCCGGCAGCAAGGAGGCCTCGGCAATGGTGGAGAAAGCCTCGATCACCAACCTCAAGCAGACCTGGACCACGCGCGGGCTGGCCTATGATTTGACCGACCGGCAGAAGTTCGAAGGCGATTATTTCCTCAGGCGCGCGACGCAGGTGAAGAATATCTGGGTGCCTTATGGGGCCTGAACGGAGAACCCGGCGGCGGGCGCCGAGTTCCCAACTCACCCCCTCCCCAACCCTCCCCACAAGGGGGAGGGTGCCGGGCGGAGTTTGTCGCACGTCCCGCTCCCAAGCCGCAGCCTCCTTCACCCTCCCCCTTGTGGGGAGGGACGGGGAGGGGGTAAGCCCCACGCTCGGGGCCAGTTGCTCCCTCACCCTGGCTCTCTCCCCAGCGGGGCGAGGGAACACGCAGGCCCTGCAATGAGCCTCCTCCCGCAGGAAATCATCGCCAAGAAACGTGATGGCGCCCCGCTCGCTCCCGACGAAATCGCCCAGTTCATCGCTGGCTTCGCCGATGGTTCGGTCAGCCCCGCGCAAGCCGCCGCCTTTGCCATGGCCATCTTCTTCCGCGACATGACCCTGCCCGAACGCGTGGCGCTGACCGCAGCCATGCGCGACAGCGGCACCATCCTTGATTGGTCGCACCTCAACGGCCCCGTTGCCGACAAGCATTCCACCGGCGGCGTCGGTGACAATGTCTCGCTGATGCTGGCGCCGATTCTTGCCGCCTGCGGCGTCTATGTGCCAATGATTTCCGGCCGTGGCCTCGGCCATACCGGCGGCACGCTAGATAAGTTCGACTCCATTCCCGGCTATTCCACAGCGCCGGACAAGGCACTGTTCCGGCAGACGGTGAAAGCCGCCGGCTGCGCAATCATCGGCCAGACCGATGATCTGGCCCCCGCCGACCGCATGCTTTATGCCATTCGCGATGTCACCGCGACCGTCGAGAACGTGTCGCTGATCACCGCTTCGATCCTCTCCAAAAAGCTCGCGGCCGGTCTCCACGCGCTGATCCTCGACGTCAAGACCGGCTCGGGCGCCTTCATGCCAACGTTGGAAAAATCGCGCGGGCTTGCCGAAAGCCTGGTCTCCGTCGCCAATGGCGCCGGGCTCCGCACCGGCGCGCTTATCACCGATATGAACGAGCCGCTGGCCTCGGCCGCCGGCAATGCGCTCGAAATGCGCAACGCCGTCGAATTCCTCATCGGCACGCATCGCGACCCACGGCTCAAGGCCGTCACCACAGAACTCTGCGCCAGCGTGCTGCAGATGACCGAGATCGCCGCGTCGCCGGAAGCAGCCTACACCAAGATCGATGAGGCCCTCGAGAGTGGCGCCGCGCTGCAGCGCTTTGCGCTGATGGTCGCCGAGCTTGGCGGCCCTTACGATTTCGTCGAGAACGTCGACCGCTATCTCCTGCCCGCGCCGGTCATCCGCGATATTCGCTCGGAGACTGAGGGCGTGATTTCGGCCATCGACACCAAGGGCGTCGGCATGGCCGTCGTGGCGCTCGGCGGTGGACGCATCCGCCCAACCGACAAGATCGATCACCGCGTCGGCTTCGATAATCTCCTTGGGCTCGGGGAAACCCTTGTGCCCGACATGCCGTTTGCCCGCATCCACGCCCGCGACGAGGCGAGTGCCGATGAAGGCGAACGCCGCCTGCGCGCCGCCTATCTGCTGGGCGGAACCGCGCCGAGCCATCCCCTGATTGCCGACCGCATCCTGCCGGAGCCGCGCTGATGCCGCGCGCCATCCTCGCGGTGCTCGATAGTTTCGGCATCGGCGGCGCACCCGATGCCGCCGACTACGGTGATACAGGCGCCGATACCCTGCTGCACATCGCGCAAGCCTGCGCGGCGGGGCAGGGCGATCACCCCGGGCTCCGCTCCGGCGCTCTACGCCTGCCCAATCTCGATGCGCTCGGCCTCGGCGCCGCCGGCAAGCTCTCTTCCGGCACACTGGCGCCCGGGCTCAGCGACCAGCCGCTCGGCGGCCGGTGGGGTATCAGCCGCGAGGTCAGCAAGGGCAAGGATACGCCATCCGGGCACTGGGAAATTGCCGGCGTGCCGGTACCGTTCGAGTGGGGCTATTTCCCGCAGACCGAACCGGCCTTCCTGCAGGATTTCGTCGCTGCCCTGGTGAGCGAGGCAAAGCTTCCCGGTATCCTGGGCAACAGGCATGCCTCCGGCACCACCATCATCGCCGAACTCGGTGAGGAGCACATCCGCACCGGCAAGCCGATCTGCTACACCTCCGTCGATAGCGTTTTCCAGATCGCCGCGCATGAGCACCATTTCGGCCTCGACCGGCTGTATGAGCTCTGCGAAATCGCCTTCCGGCTCACCCAGCCAATGATGATCGGCCGCGTCATCGCGCGCCCCTTCGTCGGTGAGATGCCGGAAACCTTCAAGCGGACCGGCAACCGCCGCGATTTCGCGATTCCGCCGCCCGAGCCAACCCTGCTCGATCGCGCCAAGGCTGCCGGCCGGCAGGTGTTCGCCATCGGCAAGATTTCCGACATCTACGCCACCATGGGTGTGACGCACAAGCTCAAGGCCAATGGCAACATGAAGCTCTTCGACGCGACGCTCGACGCCATGGCGATGGCGCGCGACGGCGATCTGATCGTGACCAATTTCGTCGAGTTCGACCAGGAGTACGGCCATCGACGCGATGTGCCGGGCTATGCGGCGGCGCTCGAGGTCTTCGATGCGCGCTTGCCCGAAATGATCGCCAAAATGCGCAACGACGATCTGCTGGTCCTCACCGCCGATCACGGCAATGATCCGACCTGGCCGGGCACCGATCATACGCGCGAACAGGTGCCGATTCTTTGCTTTTCCCCAAGCCTGTCGCAGGGAACGGTTGGCATTCGCACCACCTTCGCCGATATTGGCGAAAGCATCGCACATTGGCTCGGGCTGCCGCCGGGGCTCCATGGGAGAAGCTTTTTCTAATCCAGTTCAGTTGCAGCAGCGGGGTTCCATGCAAAACGTCACCGTCGTCGACCACCCGTTGATCCAGCACAAGCTTACCATCATGCGCAACAAAGCAACCTCGACCGCGAGTTTCCGGCGGCTGCTGCGCGAGATCGCGCACCTGCTCTGCTACGAGGTGACGCGCGATCTCGAAGTCGAAATGGTGCCGATCGAAACCCCGATCGAGGAGATGGAATCCCCGACGCTGAAGGGCAAGAAGCTGGTGTTCGCTTCGATCCTACGGGCCGGCAACGGGTTGCTCGAGGGCATGCTCGACCTCGTGCCGGCAGCACGCGTCGCCCACATCGGCATCTACCGCGACCATGAGACATTGCAGCCGATCGAATACTACTTCAAGGCGCCCTCGAACCTCGACGATCGGCTGGTCATCGTCGTCGATCCGATGCTGGCGACGGCCAATTCGGCTATTGCCGCCATCTCCAAGCTGAAGGAACGCGGCGCCAACAAATTGCGCTTCCTGTGCCTGCTGGCCGCGCCCGAAGGCATCGAGAAGTTCACCAAGGCGCACCCCGACGTGCCGGTCTTCACCGCCGCCATTGATAGCCACCTCAACGAGAAGGGCTATATCGTGCCCGGCCTCGGCGATGCTGGCGACCGCATGTACGGAACGCGGTAGGGGCGGCACCCCGCATGACACTCCGTCTCCCCCTCGCCCCTCGCGGGAGAGGGTGCCACGGGCGTCGTGCCTATTCCTTCAGCGGCAAGCCGTAGCTGATCAACTCAGCTCGCAGCGCTTCTGGCGTCGAAAAATGGATGGATTTCATGCCGAATTTGCGCGCGGCAATGACGTTCGGCTCGCTGTCGTCGATGAAAACGCAGCTGTCCGGCGCAATGCCGTAGCGTTCGGTGAACACCCGATAGAGCCGCGGATCGGGCTTCACCAGCCGCTCCAGGCCTGAAACGATCACGCCGTCGAACTTTTCCAGGAACGGCCATTCGCCCAAGCAGGATACCCACTTCTCCCATGAGAAATTGGTGATGGCGAAGGTCGGGGTCTCGGCCTCGATCAGTTCGTTGTGAATGTCGATCGTGCCTTGGATGAAGCCGCCCAGTGTTTCCTTCCATCGCGCGTCATAGGCCTGGATTTCGCGCCAATAGCGCGGAAAGCGGGTGATCAGCTTGGCAACGCCCTCGGCGTAGATATCGCCGGCATCGAACTCCAAATTCCACGCCAGCGTGCAGATGTTGTCGTGAAACCATTGCGCTTCCTCTTCGGTGTCGAAGAGCTTCCGGAACAGGTACATGGGGTTCCAGTCGACGAAAACACCGCCGAGATCGAAGACGGGTACGAGCGTTTCAGACATGAGATGATTTCCGGCGGGGGAGCGATGCCGGGCTATCGCATGGCGCTCCGATACACGCAAGTGCCGCTTGCTCAAGGGCACTGGTAAGCAATATTCGCCGCGTATCGCGAGACGAAATAGTTCTTGCGATAGAGCGGAATGTCGCTCGTGAAAAACAGGCCGAGCAATGGTTTGTAGGGGTACCAGCTCTCCGAAACGATGACGAAGGAGCTTTGGGAGATGCCGGCCATGCCCGGATCGAGATTGTAGGTCTGGTTAGTGATCTGAGTGGTCCCGCCGTTCGGACCGGCTTGGCTCCACAACACCGTTCCAACGCCGGCGGCATCGACCGAAACTTCCGTCACGGTCTGTTTCAGCGTGGTTGTTGGCAGTTCCGCGAGAATAGCCTGGCTGGCCTGAAAATATTGGCCGAGCTGCGCGCAAGTGATAGATCCTTTTCGCTGCGATACGAGATCGCCTACGGTTCCATTGGCCGTCTGTACCCGACGATCAACCGTGATCAGCTGGCTGAGTTCGATCGAGCCGAGGTAGAGCGTTATAAGGATGGGAACAACCAGAGCGAACTCGATCGCCGCCACGGCGTCCCGAGCCTGGACAAATTTGCGAATGCGCGTCCGGATCAACTGCATGCGGCTCCCGATGGCGTGCCTCCAAAGGGCTCATTGCTGAACACCCGAACCGCACTGAGCAGGTGGGTACCATCGGCCGATGTTTGAAAATTGAGGAATGTCAGCAGTACCGGCCAATTGTAGTACGCTTGGACCATGACGATGTCGCCGCCGACCCCACCATTGAAGCAACTGGTATAAGGCTGCCACTGTCCACTGGCATAGACGGGCGGCGTAGCACTGGCCGCCGTGTAGCTGTTGATGACCTTGACCTTTACCTTCAGATTCGTGAGGCAGTCGGGGAAGAGCCCGAAGGTGTTGTTGCAGATCGCCGTTCGGAAATTATCGACCGTATAAGCGGCCGCCTGGCCGGTGCGGATAAGGCGTCCGCTCGTTTCGATCGAGCTGTCGAGGACCTGCCCGGCGAGAAAGATCAGCGACGTCTCGAAGATAGCGCCGATCAGGGCGAAAAACGGGGGCGCCAAGATGGCGAATTCAATGACAGTGACCCCGCGCTGGTCGTGCGCGAAGCTGCGCGACACGCCGATCGAGGCGAAAAGTCCGTCGCGCAATATTGAAAAGAAATTTCGCATCGGCACGCACAGTTCCCGCACGCGAGAATGTTAGCTGGCGATGCCTAATTCATGGTTAGGAATGTGGCGCTCCATGCGACTGCTGCTGCGCTGGGTTAATCCTTCGCTAACGCGACTATTGTGCTGCGCCCTGCACCAGGCCGAGCGACTTAACCATTGCCTCGGTGTAGTTCGGGTCATCGCCGACAATGATCGAGGGTGCGCAGGCCGGCGCACACGCTACCGTGGTACGGGCCCCAGCATTGAAGACCGTGACGAGATCCGCTTGCGATTGCACCACCTCGACCAGCGTATCGGCGATGGGGTTGCCGACACTGTCGAGCACTATGATATTGGTCTGCCCGTAGGTCTTGCCGGTCAGCACCAGTGTCTGTGGGTCCTGGATGGTGACGTCGGCTACGCCCGGATTGCCGATGACCACTGTCGCCGCCGGTGAATTGATCCTCAGGATACGGGCCATGTTCACCTTGACGGTGATCGGCGTGCCTTCGTTGGCACTTGCCGGGGCAGCAAGAGCGATAGCCGCGAGCAGGGCGAGCGAAAGGCATGGCGTGTGGAACTTGGGCGACATGAAACAAACCCGGTACTGGAAACACACCGATCAGCTTCCGCCCGAATGGTGAATATTTGGCAAATGCGGAGCTCCGGGCTTTGCCCCATCGGTCTGCACGCAATAGCCAGGCGCCGGTGCACACCGCGAACAACTGATAAAACGCGATATAGTTCCTTAACGCTTTGATTAGTAAGAGAAAACACCGACGCTTAGTGATGGGCGGGTTAACCCAATTTCAAGGAGTGCCCGCTATCTTGGGTCCCATGTTCGATGTGTGACCCCTCGGACGATGCTGTCACTTGATGACTGGGAATTAGGAGCAACAAGAAAATGAACACTATCGCGAAGTTTGCAAAGGATGAATCCGGCGCAACCGCGATCGAGTACGGCCTTATTGCCGCCCTCATCGCTGTTGGCATCATTGTCGCCGCAACCACTCTGGGCACCAATCTGTCCACACTGTTTACCAATATTGGCCTCAGATTGTCAGCTCAGGCTACTGTCGCTGCCCCCGCCGCCTAAATATCAGGCGGCTGGCCAGAAGTTTCAAATGGCGGCAACTGACCGCGAGATAGATTTGTGACGCCTCGGACGATGCTGTCACTTGATGACTGGGAATTAGGAGCATCAAGAAAATGAAGACTATAGCGAAGTTTGTAGAGGATGAATCCGGCGCAACCGCAATTGAGTACGGCCTTATTGCCGCCCTCATCGCTGTTGGCATCATCGTCGCCGCAACCACGCTTGGTACCAATCTGTCCGCGCTGTTCACTTCGATCGGCGATCGGTTGGCTGGTCAGGCTACGCTCGCTGCCCCCGCCGCCTAAATCTCAGGCGATGGACAAGATCTTTCGAGGGGGGCAATTGCCCCCCTTTAGTTTGCGCTTTGTTAATCGCGATGACGAGATACTGGCTTGAAATTACAGTTTCCTCTTCGGAGCGCATTTCGAGCTCAGGAGCATCAATGATCGCCGAGTTTGCGCTTCTGGTCTTCCCGCTGCTGATGGCTTTTGCGGCCTCCTCGGATCTGTTGACCATGCGGATTTCGAACAAGCTGGTCATCGCGGTGGCGGCCGGCTTTCTGGTGCTGGCCCTTGCTTCGCAAATGCCGTGGCCCGACCTGGGACTGCACCTCGCAAGCGCCGCGGTCGTCCTGGTCGTTGCCTTTACCCTGTTCTCTTTCGGCTGGATTGGTGGCGGCGACGCCAAGTTCGCGGCTGCCACGACACTCTGGCTAGGCTTTGGCCTGACATTGCCTTACCTGGTCTATGCCTCGCTCATCGGGGGACTGATGACGGTGGCCTTGCTCATCGTCCGGCGCTGGCCGCTGCCACTGTTCATGAAGCGCGTACTCTGGATTGAACGCCTGCACGATGCCAAGACAGGTATCCCTTATGGCATTGCGCTCGCCGCCGCAGGCCTCTTGACCTATTCCGACACGACGATCTTTCAGTACTTTACCGGATAACGGCGCCAGGGCATTGGCATCAATAGACTATTAACCGTTTCTGCAAAGCTCCAATTAACCAAACTTTGACCCTTTGCAGCCATAGTCGGGAAGGTGTGTGGGCGGTTTTTCCGCCTGGACCTAACCGGAGTGGGTCATGAAACCGTCGCGTATCGTGTTGCTGCTGATTGCGCTTCTCGCCGGCGGCCTCGCGGCGTTCCTCGCCACGCGCGGTAATTCAACGGCCCCCGTCACCACGGCTCAGTCGACCGCCACCATCGCAGTGAAAAACAAGGTCCTCGTTGCCAAGGCCGATATCGGCGTCGGGCAGCGGCTCAGCGCCGCCGTGCTCGATTGGCAGGAATGGCCTCAGGATGGCACTGCCGACTACATCACCATCTCGGCCATGCCGGACGCCCTGACGCAGATGAACGGGGCGGTCGCGCGTTTTGAGTTCTTCAAGGGCGACCCGATCCGCGAGCAAAAGCTGGCCCGCTCGGATCAAGGATTTCTCTCCGCCGTGCTGACCCCCGGCATGCGCGGCGTGTCGCTGCCCGTCGCTGCGGCCTCCGGGGCAGGCGGCTTTATCGTCCCCAATGATCGGGTCGATCTGGTCCAGTCCAGCAGCAGCGGCAATGGTCAGGCGGTGTCACGCACCATCCTTTCCGACGTCAAGGTGTTGGCCATCGGCGCCCGCCTTGGCCAGGTTGGCACCACGGGTGCGCCGCCCGATCCGACCGACCCCAAGTCGCAGATGTTCACTGCCGATACCATCGCGACCCTCGAACTCACCCCAACTCAGTCCGAGGTTGTCATCAACGCTGCGCAGCAGGGCAAGATTTCACTGGTGCTGCGCTCAGTAGCCGATTTCGCGCAGAAATCCGATGGTCTGCAGAAGATGCGTGGATCGCAGTCAATTCGCGTCATCCGCTTCGGCAAGTCGAGCGAGTTGCAGGGAGGTGGCGCGGAATCCCCCGCATCATCGTCAGCATCGATCGACCCGGCCACGCTTGCGGCCGCGCCGGCTGTCAATGTCGAAGTGGGTCCGGCCGCCCCGGTTCCTCCCCCGCCGGTCCCGCAATGAGCGCAAGGATGAACCCCATGACCAGCATCGACCGCTCCTCGCATTTTTCCGGCAAAGCCACTTCCAGTCGCGGCCGGCTGATCGCGATGGCGATTGGCGCCGCTCTTTTCTCCGCCGCTTTTGCCGCTCCCGCTTTCGCCGGTGAGCCGACGAGCCTGCGCGTTTCGAGCGCCGAAACCGGCCGGACCCAGCACGTTTCGGTGGGCGTCAACAAGTCGCTGATCCTCGATCTGCCGACCGACGTGCGCGAAGTCATCGTCTCGCAGCCGACGATTGCCTCCGCGACCATGCGCTCCAAGCGCCGCGCCATTATCCAGGCCAATACACCTGGTGACACCAACATCTTTTTCCTCGATGCCAAGGGCCAGCAGATCTCGGTCCTCGAAATCTCCTCGGTCAAGGATTCCTCGACCCTGAGCACGGCGATTGCGCGGCTGGTCCCGGGTTCCGCCATCGCGGTCCAAAGCTTTGCTGATCACGTCGTGCTTTCGGGAACGGCGCAGTCGAACGATGACGTCAACAAGGCCCTGGCGATCGCGGCGCAATTCACCGGCGATCCGAAGAATGTCGCCAATGTCATCAACATCTCCGGCGAGCAGCAGGTCATGCTCAAGGTGACGGTCGCTGAAGTGTCGCGGGAAGTCGTGAAGCAACTTGGCCTCGATCTCAGCGCGAGCGTCAATGGCGGCCTCAGCACCAGTTTCGTCAACAATCCGGTGATGGGCGATGTGTCGGGCGCCACCTCGACCGGCACCTACACGGCAGGCGGGAACGTTGCCGGCGTTTCGATCCAGGCAACCCTGCGCGCCCTCGACCGTCGCAACGCGGTCAAGACCTTGGCCCAGCCGACCTTGACGGCGATGTCCGGCCAGCCCGCGCAGTTCCTTGCCGGCGGCGAACTGCCCTATTCGAGCACCGATGCCAACGGCAACTCGACCGTGACCTTCAAGCCTTATGGCGTGCAGCTTGCTTTCACGCCGACGGTGAAATCAAACGGGCTCATCGGCCTCTTGATCGATACCTCGGTGTCCGAGCCGGTGAGCGGCGGCGCCCTGACGACCCGGCAGGCCAAAACCACGGTAGAACTGCGGGCGGGGATGACGCTGGCCATCGGCGGCCTGCTGCAGGACAAGGTGCGGCAGGAGATCAACTCTTTCCCGGGCCTGGGCAATATCCCGATCCTGGGCGCCCTGTTCCGGTCGCGCGATTTCATCCAGGACAAGACCGAACTGCTGATCCTCGTTACCCCGTATTTCGACAGGGCGATGACCAGCGATCCGGTGCTGCCGACCGACAAGTATCCGGTCGCCGGGGACGCGGAAGCGATTTTTCTCGGTCATATGAAGAAGATGTACGGCGTTGGCGACGATACCAACACCGCCGCGCAATACCACGGGTCGGTTGGCTTCTCGCTCGAGTGATTGACGACAAGGCGGGCGCTCGGCCCCGCAGGAGAATTGAGTAATGAGTTTTCTCAAGGACGACGGCAAGAAGCTGGGTGAAGAACCCGCCGCCGATATCGCAACCGGCGCTCGCCTCATTCCGCGCATCACCATTCAGGCCTTCTGTGAACATTCGCAGACCGCGCAACTGGTCGAGGCCGCCATCCACGATCGCCGCATGTCCAAGGTGGCGCTGACCACGCACAATGGCGGTCTCGAGGGCGCCATCGAGACCTATAAGTCCAATCCGACCCCAAACCTCATCATGGTCGAGACGACGCTGCCGCCGGCCGAAATTCCGGAAGCGCTCAGCAAGCTCGCCGAGGTCTGCGACGCAACGACCCGGCTGATCGTGCTCGGCCATGTCAACGACGTGATGCTCTACCGCGAACTGATCCGTTTCGGCGTCTCCGAGTACCTGGTGCTGCCGACCACCGCGCAAGCCATTGTCGGCGCGATCACCGAGCTGTTCGCGGCCGAAGGGGCCGCCCCGATCGGCCGGACGGTCGGCTTCGTCAGCGCCAAGGGCGGCTCGGGCGGCTCCACCGTCGCCCACAATGTTGCCTGGGCCATCTCGCAGAGTTTGCGCCAGGATGTGCTGATCCTCGACATGGATCTCGCCTTCGGCACGGCCGGCCTGAACTTCAATCAGGACCCGCCGCACGGTATTGCCGATGCCCTGCTCGCCGGCACCAAGATGGATGGGGTGATGATGGACCGGCTGATGTCGAAGGCCGCCAACCACGTCAACCTGCTGACCGCCCCGGTGACCCTCGACCGCACCTATGATTTCGACGAACGCGATTTCGAGCAGATCATCGAACTGGGTCAAAAGACGCTTCCCGTGGTGATCCTCGATATTCCGCATGCCTGGACCTCCTGGGTGCGGCAGACCTTGGCCACCGTCGACGAGATCGTCATCGTCGCCGAGCCGGACCTGGCAAATTTGCGTAACGCCAAGAACCTTTCGGATACCATCAAGTCATTGCGGCCTGCGGAGTCGGCGCCAATGCTGGTAATCAACCAGATTGGAATGCCACGTCGCCCGGAAATCAGCCCGACAGAATTCGCCACTTCGATCGAGTGCGCGCTTTTGGGACAAATTCCCTTCGATGCAGCCATTTTCGGCACCGCGGCCAACAACGGCCAGATGATTGCCGAAGTCGCTGCGAACAACCGCATCAACGACATCTATCGCATGATCGGCATGCACGTGACCGGACGCAACGCGCCGGAAGCGGCGGGCAGGGCGACGAGCCTGAAGCTGCCGTCTTTCCTCAAGAAGCGCATGCGGGCATAACCCAGGAAGCAGGTCCTTTCATGTTCGGCAAGCGCACAAGTTTTGGCGGCAACACCCCCGGCGTAGCGGCGCCCGCTCGCCCGCAGCAAAGCGTCCCGATGCCGCCTCGTGTTGTCGATGCGCCAGTGCGGAGCGCTGCGGACAAGCTGAGGCCGGACGATGTCGTCGACGTCCGCAGCCCGGACGCCATCGCCCGCGACAAGGACTACCACGCCATTAAATCGGCGATCTTTTCCGCGCTGATCGACAGCATCGATCTCAGCCAGCTCGCGACCATGGAGCAGGAAGCGGCGCGTGAGGAAATTCGCGACATCGTCGCCGAGATCATCGCGCTCAAATCCATCATCATGTCGATCTCCGAGCAGGAGGACCTGCTCGAGGATATCTGCAACGACGTGCTGGGCTATGGCCCGCTCGAGCCGCTGCTGGCGCGCGACGACATTTCCGACATCATGGTGAACGGGTCTCAGAAGTGCTACATCGAAGTCGGCGGCCGGGTGAAGCTCACCAATGTGCGCTTCCGCGACGACAGCCATCTGATGAACGTCTGCCAGCGCATCGTCAGCCAGGTTGGCCGCCGCGTCGATGAATCGAGCCCGATCTGCGACGCCCGCCTCCCCGATGGCTCCCGCGTCAACGTCATTGCGCCCCCGCTTGCCATCGATGGCGCTGCGCTCACCATCCGTAAATTCAAGAAGGACAAGCTGACCCTTCAACAGCTGGTCAAATACAACTCCATCTCGCCCGAAGGCGCCGAGGTGCTGCGCGTGCTCGGCCGCGTGCGGGCCAATGTGTTGATCTCCGGCGGTACCGGCTCGGGCAAGACCACGCTGCTCAACTGCCTTACCGCCTTTATCGAAAAAGACGAACGCATCATCACCTGCGAGGATTCGGCCGAGCTTCAGCTCCAGCAACCCCACGTCGTGCGGCTCGAAACCCGTCCGCCCAACCTCGAGGGCGAGGGTGAGATCACCATGCGCGACCTGGTGAGAAACTGCCTGCGCATGCGCCCGGAACGCATCATCGTCGGCGAAGTGCGCGGACCCGAGGCGTTCGATCTGC
>JAQGKB010000180.1 GCA_028290345.1 Hyphomicrobiales bacterium
CCTGCGCCCTATCCGACCTCCGAAGCGCCGCCGATGGACCACTATTTCGAGACAATTTCCGCCGCCGTTTCCGACAATTTCGGCAAATCGCGTCCAGAACTTATCATCGAGCCGGGCCGCGCGCTCGTGACCTCGTCCACCTCGCTGCTGCTGCGAGTGAAGCATCAGCGCGGCGGCGTCTCCGTCTATGTCAACGACGGCGCCTATGGCGCGCTGATGGAAGTGAAGTTCATGCACTTTACCCCGCCCGTGCGCGTCTGGCGCGGCCCGCGTGTCCACGACAATGACGGCCAGTTCGAAGGCTTCACCATTTGGGGACCGACCTGTGACAGCTACGACGTGCTGCCGCAAACCTTCACCCTGCCCTCCGATATCGATGAAGACGATTGGATCGAGTTCGGCTTGATGGGCGCCTACACGCAGGCCTCTCTCACCCCGTTCAACGGCTTTGATCGGCGCGATCAATATTGGGTCGACGAGGTCTATACCGGCAAGGATCAGCAGCCGGAGTAATCGCGCGGGCTCGGTGATCTGCACCTTCCCCAAACCTGAAACCGTCATTACCCGGTTCATCCGGGTAATCCAGTCTTGCTTGCCCGCGGTTCGATCGCCTTCGCGCCCCCCACTCGTCACCCTCGTGTTCGACACGAGGGCCCAGACTGCCGGCGGCAGTGTTCGCCACAAGTCTGGGTTCTCGCGTCGAGCGCGAGAATGACGACCGAGGGCGGGGATGCAAGCATCGATCCCCTCCTCGGAGCCCGGCCATGGTCCCACTTGCAGAGCTCGGATCGCGGATCTGTATCCTGGGCCCGTCCAATTCCGGCAAGTCCAGAATCGACTCAAATACCAACCGATCGTCGCGGCGCAGACATACCGGTCCTACGGCTCGATTCGGTGCGCGAGCTGAACCGCTACTACCGATTCTGGGGCCTGAAACGCCCCTGATTGGAGCCCAAATCGCGGCGCCGGGGGGCATGGCTCAGCATTGCTGCCTGCCCTTTTGCCAGTCCCCGCGTCATGCGACAGGGCGTCGCACCTACTTTGATGCCGTGCCATGATTTTGCCATGAAATAGTCCCGAATCCGCCATGAGCCTTGCCTCAATTCCCCTCGTCCGATAATCATCGTGATGGCAGCTGCATGAACCCAGCGCGCCAAATACTAACAAACGCTCATGGAGACTGCTATGAAACCGATCCTCAAAGTATCGGCTGCCGTACTGATCGCGGCCATTTCTACCTTCCCGGCGGTCGCCGCTACTGCGCCTGCTATGGCTCCGGCTGCCAAGACGGTCGCCGCCAAGCCGGCCGTCGCAAAGGCCGCTCCGGCCAAGGTTGCGGCCGTCGCCCCTGCCAAGGCTGCCCCTGCCAAAGCTGTCGCCAAGGCCGCGCCCCTGACCTTCAAGAAGATCGACGCCAACCACGATGGCAAGGTCTCCGAGGCAGAGCTGAAGGCCGTGTCGCCGAAGCTGACCAAGGCAGAATTCGCAACTGCCGATTCCGACAAAAGCGGCGCTCTCTCGCTCGCCGAAGTCGCAAAGTACTTCAAGGCGCACACTGCCAAGAAGTAAGCCGGCATCGTCCAGCCGAACGTATTGGGGAGCCACGCCGACGACGGCGTGGCTTTTCCTATTCAGGGGTGCGTGGTCTTGATCAGCCCCAACCGGATAAGACTTTCAGCAGCGCTGAGCGTCGCCTCCTCCGGCGACCGATAGTCCCGGCCAAGCAGCGCCCTGCCCTTCGAACCGTCGAAGTGCTTTTCATTGCCGATGTCATTGATGATCTGCCGCGTGGGGCCGCCGAAGAAGGCCAATAGGCGGATGATCCAGTCCGGCACGGTACGAATGGTGACCTTGTGGCCGGGATAGGCCCTGCGTAAGATCTTGGCGACGTCCGGGAACGGCAGATACGGCCCCGTCGCGAGATAGCGCTGCCCGATCGCCTCGGGCTTTTCAAGCGCCGCCACATGCATGGCCGCCACGTCGCGCACATCGATGACGCAAAAGCCATTGCTCGGCATGGCGGGCATCGTCCCGTCCATCAGCCCTGAAACCAGGCTCAGCGATATGCTGGTATCGGCATCGGCGGCCGGTCCCAAGATCATGCCGGGATGGACGGTAGTGAGTTGCATGTCGTTATTGGCTGCAAAGGTCCACGCCGCACGCTCCGCCAGCGTCTTGCCGATGCAGTAGGCCCACTTCCAGCGCATGGCGTCGAGATTGGTATAGTCGGCCTCGGTATAGGTGCGCTTGCCGGTGGTGTGCCCCAGGCCATAGCCAACCGTCGCAATCGACGACGTGATGACTACCCGCGAGATCCCGGCTTCGTGGGCGAAGCGCAAAACCCGCTCCGTGCCGTCGACCGCCGGCCGGATCACTACATCGGGGTCCTTCGGCTCCTCGCCGAGGATCTGCGTCGCAACATGCACGACAGCGCCCACGCCTTGCATGGCCTCGGCCCAGCCCTCCTCGGCCATCAGATCGCAGATCACGAAATCAAGCCTGCCCGCCGCGTCTTCCCCGGCTAGGGCCGCGACCGTGGCCCGCACGCCATCCGCCTTGGCCAGCGTCCGCAACGTGCCCCGCACGCGGTAACCGGCGCGCAGCAACTCGATGACCGTCCACTTGCCGACGAACCCGCTGGCTCCCGTTACCAGCACCAAACTCTTGTCTGCCACGCCCTGCCCTCCCAAACCGGTTCAGGCGGGATCATGCTCACACGGCGCGGCAAACGAAAAGGGCGGCCACGAAAATTCCGCGACCACCCTCAAAATTGATTTCGCAGCGAGAGCGCCTAGTTAGGCGGCGAAGCTCGGCTCTTCGTCGCGAACGCGTTCCTGCACCGGGCCGCTATCGAGGCCCTTGGCATTGACGTCGCGATCAACGAATTCGATGACGGCGATCGGCGCGTTGTCGCCATAGCGATACCCGGCCTTCAGGATGCGGATATAGCCGCCCTGCCGTTCCTTGTAGCGGCCGCCGAGCACTGCGAAGAGCTTGCGCACCTGGTCTTCATCGCGGACCTGCGCGATCGCCTGGCGGCGAGCATGCAGATCGCCGCGCTTGGCCAGCGTGATCAGCTTTTCGACGATGGGCCGAAGCTCCTTCGCCTTGGGCAGCGTGGTAACGATCTGCTCGTGCTTGATCAGCGCTGCGGACATATTCGCGAACATCGCCTTGCGGTGGGACGAAGTCCGGTTGAGCTTACGGTTCGAGTTACCGTGGCGCATTTTTAGTCTCCCTTAACACTTGGGCTCTGCGCGAGATCAATAGTGATCTTCGTAGCGCTTGGCGAGGTCATCGATATTCTCAGGTGGCCAGTTGGCAACATCCATCCCGAGATGCAGGCCCATCTGCGCCAGCACTTCCTTGATTTCGTTGAGCGACTTGCGCCCGAAATTCGGAGTGCGGAGCATTTCGGCTTCCGTCTTCTGGATGAGATCGCCAATGTAGACGATGTTGTCGTTCTTGAGGCAGTTGGCCGAACGGACAGAAAGCTCGAGCTCGTCGACCTTCTTGAGCAGTGCCGGATTGAAGGCAAGTTCCGGAACCTGGTCCTGGGCCTTTTCCTTGCTCGGCTCTTCGAAGTTCACGAACACCGTCAGCTGATCCTGCAGGATGCGCGCGGCATAAGCCACTGCGTCCTCAGGCGAGATCGCGCCATTGGTTTCGACCTGAAGCGTCAGCTTGTCATAGTCGAGCACCTGACCCTCGCGGGTGGCATCGACTTTGTACGAAACGCGGCGTACCGGCGAGAACAGCGCATCCACCGGGATATAGCCGATCGGCGCATCTTCCGGGCGGTTGCGGTCCGCCGGAACATAGCCCTTGCCGGTATTGACGGTGAACTCGATGTTGATCTCGGCGCCGTCATCAAGGTGACAGATTACCAGCTCAGGATTCAGGACCTCGATATCGCCAGTAACCTTGATGTCGCCGGCGACGACCGCACCAGGACCTTGCTTGGAAAGCGAAAGGCGCTTCGGGCCCTCCGAATTCATCTTGATGGCAATTTCTTTGACGTTCAGCACGAAATCGGTAATGTCTTCGCGCACGCCGGGGAGCGACGAGAACTCGTGCAGGATGCCGTCAATCTGGATGGCAGTGATGGCTGCCCCCTGAAGCGAAGACAGAAGTACACGACGCAGAGCATTGCCCAGTGTCAGCCCATATCCGCGCTCAAGCGGCTCGGCAACTACCGAGGCCACGCGCGCGTTGTCGCTGCCCGAAACGATGTCCAGCTTGGTCGGCTTTATCAGCTCTTGCCAGTTCCTCTGGATGGTCACGGTAACGTCCTTTCAAAATAGCGGCATTCGCCCGCCGCTTAGCCGCAAACGCAATAGTGCCCAGAGGGCCAAGCAGCCCCCGGGCGTAAACCTTGATTAGACGCGGCGCCGCTTGCGAGGACGGCAACCATTGTGCGGGATCGAAGTCACGTCACGGATGCTGGTGACGTTGAAGCCCGCGGCCTGCAGCGCACGGAGCGCCGACTCACGGCCTGAACCCGGACCGCGCACTTCGACCTCAAGGGTCTTCATGCCGTGTTCCTGGGCCTTCTTGGCCGCATCTTCCGCAGCGACCTGGGCGGCATACGGGGTGGACTTGCGCGAACCCTTGAAGCCCATCACGCCCGAGGACGACCAGGAGATCGTATTCCCCTGCACGTCGGTGATGGTCACCATGGTGTTGTTGAAGGAGGCGTTCACGTGAGCGACGCCCGAAGTGATATTCTTGCGTTCCTTGCGGCGTACGCGAGTCGTTTCAGTCTTAGCCATTTAAGTCCTCTGTTCGATATCAGCGCCGCCGTAAGCAGAATGCCCCGGCAGCTCCACCGAAGAACCCGAAGGTTCTTATTTCTTCTTGCCGGCGATCGCCTTGGCAGGGCCCTTGCGGGTGCGCGCATTGGTATGGGTGCGCTGGCCGCGGACCGGCAGACCACGGCGATGCCGCAGGCCACGGTAGTTGCCAAGATCCATGAGACGCTTGATGTTCATCGACACCTGGCGGCGGAGGTCACCCTCAACCGTGTAGTCCCGATCGATCGTCTCGCGGATCGCAATGACTTCAGCGTCGGTCAATTCATTGACGCGGCGCTCGGCCGGAATCCCGACCTTCGTAGTGATCTCTTCGGCGAACTTGTCGCCAATCCCGTGAATGTACTGAAGCGCGATGATCACGCGCTTGTTCGTCGGGATATTGACGCCAGCAATACGAGCCACGTCCGCTCTCCTTCATGCAACACGGGTCACGCCCGCGCCGTTTAACAACAACAAGGGACCGGAACTCCGACCCCTCACCCAAACTGAGGAACCGAATCCAGCCCAATAATCTATGAGACTGGTGCGGTTCTTAGTGGCAAGCCTGCGCAGAGTCAACTGCCCAGACCACGCTGCCTTACATACTACTCATGCACTGCACGCCGGATTGCCGCGGTCACGTCCTGGACCGGCGCCATTCCATCGACCGTCTTCAGCAGCCCCTGCTCGCGGTAGAACTCCACAAGCGGCGCGGTCTGGTCGCTATAGACAGCGAGCCGGTTGCGCAGGACGTCCACATTATCGTCGGCCCGGGCCCCGCCGTTTTCGCGCGACCGCTGGATGATCCTGGAAATCAGAACCTCAGGTTCGGCCTTCATCTCGACCACTGCATCGAGCTTCTGGCCCTTCTCCTCGAGCATCTGATCCAGAGCCTCGGCCTGCGCGATCGTCCGCGGAAAGCCGTCGAGAATGAAGCCTTTCGAGCAATCGGCCTGGTCAAGCCGCTCGGAGACAATGCCGTTGACGATCGCATCGGATACGAGATCCCCGCGATCCATCACTTCCTTTGCGGCAAGTCCCATCGGCGTCTTCACCGCGATGGCTGATCTCAGGATGTCGCCGGTTGAAAGTTGGGGGATCCCGTAGGCCTCGACCAAAACCTTGGCCTGCGTCCCCTTGCCTGCTCCGGGCGGCCCCAGAAGTATCAGCCTCATCGACGCTTTCCTCCCCCAAGGCGCGAACGCTTGACGAGACTCTCATATTGGCCGGCGATCAGATGGCTCTGGATCTGG